>CADCQV010000087.1 GCA_902803625.1 uncultured Lachnospiraceae bacterium | reverse complement strand
CTAAGTGTTCTGTCTTCCTTTGTAATATAAGGGGTATCCGGTGTTACATTTCCGCCTTGTCCGTCAAAGGTTACGGTGTATTTTTCCTGCCAATGGGCATATAAAACCGTATCCTGACTATATCTGCGAGAAAGAGAATCAACCTTATCCCCGCCGGTTTCCTCAGTATACCACCCAAGGAAATAGTGCTTTTCCATTGTGACAGAGGGCAGTTCATTGGCACTAAGTGTTCTGTCTTCCTTCGTGATATAAATGCTTTTCGGTGTTACATTTCCGCCTTGTCCGTCAAAAGTTACGGTGTACTTTTCCTGCCAGTGGGCGTATACAGTGGTGTTTCTGTTATAAACTCTATCTGGAGATATCTCCTCCCCTCCCGTAGCGGAAGTAAACCATCCGAGGAAATAATGGTTCTCCCGGGCAGGAACCGGAAGAGCACTTAATTTTGCATTCTCACCTGTTTCCGATTGGGAAGGAGAAACAGTACCTCCGTTAGCATCAAATGTGACCGTGGCTATCCAGTGTGCTTTTACGGTAGAGTCTTCATCAAAAACAGTATTATGGTCTACCTTTCGGCCGTCATCTGTCCACCATCCGCCGAAGGTATGACCTTCGCAGCTTGCTGTAGGTAACTCTTCGTTTATCTTTCCTCCCTCGATCGTTTCATATTCACTCTTTGGGCTTATAGTCACGGACTCTCCAGAGGGTGAGTTCCCAACAAAGGTGATTCTTCTCGGTATGTATTCCCAATGTGCATAAATTGTGGTATTTGAATCAAAAACAGTATCTGACGTAACCTTGTCTCCACCGTCAGCTGAAGTAAACCACCCCAGGAAGCGATAGCAGCTCCTTTCAGGTGTTGGAAGATTGTTGATATTCAGCTTGTAATCCGGAGGACTTGCTATGACGTAATCCTGAGATACGGTTCCTCCATTGGCGCTTAAGCTTATCTTGTATCCTGTTATGTGGATACTTGCCGGGTTTACGCTTCCACTCTCCATGGATTGAACGGATGTTCCTGCGTCATAATATGATATCGTCCAGCTTCCACCCTGTTCAGCCTCAGACGGATCAAATTGCGTTCCTTCACCGTCAATAGTAATAGCTGCTGCAGCACCGTCTCCTCCCGCCACATGAAGATTAGCGGAAACACTGATCTTTATTACATTATCCTGGGCAGCACCATTCCCCTTTCCTATTGCGGCCTCGCCTATTCCTCCGGTTGCATATACTGTGCCTCCTGTAAACCTGATATCCCTGCAGCTTCCGGAAGCTCCGCTGCCTATGGCGGCTCCACCCTTCAAAACACTGCCTCCACCGGTAGCTCTTACTGTTCCGCCGCTTACCTCAATATCATAGCTTTCCACTTCTTCCGTTCCACCGCCGCCGCCTATTCCGGCAGCTCCGTATCTGTTTGTATATCCTCCTCCGCCTGTTGCAGTAACGGTTCCACCGCTTATCTTTATGCTATATCCCTTTCCGACAATACCCTTTCCGCCTCCGCCGCCTATCCCGGCTCCGGCTCCTTCATAGCCGTTTTCCTCTTCAATTATTCCGCCTTCTGCAGTTACGTTTCCTCCTGCAACCTCTATATGATGGCCATCCTGACCCTTTCCCCCTCCGATTCCGGCTGCACCGTGCCCTCCTTTGGCATTAATCGTCCCGCCTTCAATTTTAATATAGCTGCCGGTCTGTCCGTCAGTTCCTCCTATACCGGCTCCACCGGCATAATCAGTAGTATTATATGTCCTGAGTCCTCCTGCTGCTGTCAGGCTTCCATCCCCACTGATAGTAAGCAGTTTTTGGGAGGAATCCCCAACACAATGATTCAGCCCGGCACCGTCTCCACCGCCCTTCAGCACATTGTCTCCTGAGAGAATGATGCTCACCCTGCAGTCTGCTTTGACTGCCGACGCTTTGGTACTATCATGGATACCGGACAGATCAATACTCAGATTATTAAATGTAACCCGGGCTTCTTTTCCGGATTCTGCGGTTATTTCCACATAGTTATAATTGGAAGGATTCGTACTGCTGCCGGTATAATTATAATTCCCGCTAATAACCGGATCACTATCCTCTACCGCAGCACCATCTCCAACCTTTATGGTCTGCTTTCCGCTGCTGTCGACGTTGATCAATATTTTACCGTTTGCAATATTATACGTACCGGCCTTCGCATCCGCCGCGCCAAAATAAAATACAGCCGCAAAGAGTGCCGTGAAAAGCAGTCCTCTTAATAAGGTATATTTGATTCTCTGTGGAAATGAAATCATAAGTTTTCCCCCGATCAGCAATATGCGTCGTTTCAAAGCCGTACTACGGTGTTCCGGTCATACTTCCGGTAAAATTCCTGTTCTTTCCGCTTACGGTCACGGTTCCGGCGGAATAATCCACCCTGTATTCCTTTCTTCCAAACCTTTTCATACGTCCCAAAAAGCAGCCGTACAGCTTCTTACCTTTCTTACCCTTTAGTGTCAGATAATTACCGCTGCCGTCACTGCAGAGAAAAACGGGATTTCCGTCGCTGCTCCTTTCTTTATCCAGAACGTATTCACCCAGATCAAGCTTTTCTATCGTGAAGTACATCCTGCTGCTTTTCTGATGTAATATGCTGTTAGCCTTTCTGATATTTTTCTTCAGGCTGGCTTTCTCATTCTTACTTAAGGCATTTAAGGACGGCGAATTACTGTCTGCTGACAGCCTGATATAGTAATATGCCCTATCCTGTCCGGGTTTCTTGTTCTTTTTGAATTTGTATTTTACCTTGACCGTTCCCGGCAGACCTTTAACACTTACCTTAATATCAGGGATCCGTATTCCTGAGCTTTTGGGATAATCTGATTTTACATGCCTGAAACCGTTATATACCACCTTTCCTTCAGGTTTTGAGAGAATTATCGTACAGTCCTTACCACCGAAATCTATTCCGGGAAGAACGATGGTTTTCTGTCCCTCATCCGTATCCTGTTTCTGTCCGGGTTCGGGTTTGGGTTCGGGTTCGGGTTCCGGTTCAGGTTCAGGTTCCGGCTTGGGTTCCGGCTCCGGTTTGGGATCCGGTTCGGGTTTCGGCTCCGGCCCGGGACCGGGTTCTTCCTTTTCCCAATGGGCATAAACCGTGCTGTCCTCTGTGAAAATACTGTCAAGCGTGACCTGATCCCCACCCGACGCGGATGTATACCAGCCCGTGAATTTGTATCCCTCCCGCACCGGTTTGGGAAGCTCCGAAAGCTCAAGCTTTCCCTCCCTGTTTGTATATGCGGAAGACGGATCAACAGTGACACCCTCGGCATTGGCATCAAAGGTAACCAGGAATCTGGTATAATCAGGCACTTCAACAGCTTCAGGTACTCCCGCATAGTCGGTTTCCTTATTTCCGTTTTCCCTCTCCGGGAACAGGTATACCTTATATGAAGAAATGTCCGTAGTCTTTAAGCTGTACTTTCCGTTTCCTGCTTCCCCCGAAGCATTGCTTATCTTCCCGTATTCGATTATCTTCGCATCGGGATCCGTATATTCCTTATCTGTTATCAGAATGGAAAGACTGCAGTCACTGCTTTTATTGCTGTATGGAACAGTGATCACATCATTTTCCCTTTTGACAGTACCGATATCCGCTGTAAGGCTCTCATCGATCAGCGTAAGTTTGTATGCGGCACCTGCTTTCCCCGCTGTACCCTCAATGCAGGAGGAAAACAGTATCTTACTTCTGTCAATATTAAATGCGGGGCAGGTCCAGGGCGTACTGATCGAATAAAGATATCCCATATTTCCGTTAGAGAGTACCAGAGCCACTGTCGGTAAAGGATACGGATATTGAAGGTTAATCCTCTCCGGCCCGCTGGACCGAAGCCACCATAGATTATTATTAAAACAATCCTTTATCCGGGTCTTACTGTTTTCATTTGTCTGAGAGCTGTCATAATATCCGTAGGAAGGCCTGTTCGCTTCCGCAGCATCAAGCATGAATATCTTTTCTCCCCTAAGGGGTGCAAAATTGATATCTTCTCCTGAAATCTTTATTCCCTTTATATCTTCTTCCGAGGCTTCTTCCTTATAGCTCTCTACTATTGCATTTTTCTCCCCGCCGGTAAAATTACCCTCAAGTCCTAGAAAGCTTATGTCCTTTCCGCTGACCGAGTTCTTGTCTTCATTCAGCCAGCCTTTGTGGGAACACTGTGTCCAGTCGCTTACAGTCTCATCCTCGTGGAATTGATTATGATTCAGTACATCATCATTATTCACATATGGAAGATTTACATAGTTAATATCCACGCCTCTGTCGCTGTCAAGCAGCATGGTTCTCCGTCCGTCATATTGAGTCCCGTTATATTCATCAGTGTCTTTATCCAGCACCCTGTATTTCACGGGAGTGATCTCCCCTCCCCTGTTTCCGCTTAAACTTCCGGTGATATTCTCCACATGCTTCCCAAAATAAACATAACTCCCCCGCCATTCATCATCGGGATCCTGAGGCTCTTCCGGATCCGTGATAGCGCCCGTACCAAGCATCTTTTCATCAGCCGCATATGAAAATACAGAAAATCCCGCAGATAATAATAATGACAGTAAAACCAGGGTAAACAGCTTCTTTTTCAAGTCAATACAGTCTTTCATCCTTTTTACTTTTCCCCCTTGCGTCAGCCTTTGTCCCACCGGTGGAAGGCATAGTTTTTTCAGCTGCCGACAGCTTAAACGCTTCAAAATATAAACAGAAACACCGAAACGATTTTATCACCACCACCCCCATTTTATCAATAATTGTATACAATAAAAGCCATAATACACTTGTATTCCGGATCTGTCAGACGGTACTATAGCTTACGCGGTGGGGAGGTGACGGATTTGCAGTCGGGGTCATAACACGCAGATGGCAGAAAAAACAGACTCTCTGCTTTAATTAACAGAGAGTCTGCCGGTGTCAACTGAACTT
>CADCQV010000086.1 GCA_902803625.1 uncultured Lachnospiraceae bacterium | reverse complement strand
TCCCAAGAAGTTTGCTCCCTTTGTCTGCATTGAACCCTGGTACGGCAGATGCGATTCCGAGAGCTTTACGGGAGAACTAAAGGTGCGTGACTATGAACAGTCTCTTGAATCCGGCAGGGAATTCCAGACAGAATACGATATCATCTTTGGAAACGGGGAGTAAATCCATCATTCCAGCATCCTGTTGTAATAATCGCACGAATGCGTGATATTATCTTTTGTTACAGGAAAAACTCCTCTTCCAACGTTTTTTGATCGCTCATAAACATATCCTGTGCGGCTGACCCCACTTGACAAGAATATATTTTAGAAATATCATTTGAAATCATCAGGGACAACGGCGTCTCGGAGGTATCTCCGGGGCGCCTTTTTTATTTTCAAACGTATGGGAGTACCGAGTAGGTAATCGTTTGGAAAGGAGAAGGGAATGGGCGCATTTGACAGGATACTTTCCGGCAATCCGGATCTGGATAAGGTACTAGACAATATCCGTCTCGGGGACAACGTAGTCTTCAGAGTTTCAGATCTTAAGGAATTCCGGTACTTTATGGAGCCTTATGTTGAACAGGCTATAAATGATAACAGAAATCTCATCTACTTCAGGTTTGCGAACCACGAGCCCCTTGTAGACGAAAGACCCGGAGTAAAGATATACAATATCCCTCTTTCCCACCTCTTCGAGACCTTCACTGTGGAAATTCATAATATCATTGAAAAAGAAGGCAGAGACGCTTTCTATGTCTTTGACTGTCTCTCTGAACTGCAGACTGCCTGGGCAACCGACCTCATGATGGGTAATTTCTTCAGGGTTACATGCCCTTTCCTTTTTATCCTGGATACCGTTGCTTTTTTCCCTATCATCAGGGGAAAGCACTCTGTCTCTGCCGTAAATAAGATCAGAGATACCACCCAGCTGTTTCTGGATGTGTACTCAGATCAGGATAATATCTACCTCCGTCCCGCAAAAGTATGGAACAGGGATTCGGAGACTATGTTCCTGCCACACATCTGTAAAAAAGATACTAAAGAGATCTATCCTGTACAGGACGGAGTAATGTCCAGCAGGTTTTACTCTATTCTCAGAAAGAACAGCCGACCCGGAGATGAACAGTTTACTGATTCCTGGGACAGATTTTTCAATAAGGCTGCATCAGCCTATGAAGCAGGCCAGAATATGGATAAATACTGTGACCGTATGTGCAGCGTAATGATGACCAGAGACGAGAAGCTGCGTGATCTATTAAAACAGCACTTTTCTCCGGAAGACTATTTCGATACGAGACATCATATGGTAGGAACCGGAATGATAGGCGGTAAAGCATGCGGCATGCTTCTCGCCCGGGCTATAATCCGTAATAACGCTCCCGAAATCCATAAGGTCATTGAAGACCATGATTCCTTTTTCATTGGTTCCGACATGTTCTATACCTACATAGTCGATAACGGCTTTTGGGATCTCCGGATCCGCCAGAGATGCGAAGCTGAATACTTTTCACTTTCCAAAGAATTTGCCACAAAACTCATGGAAGGATGTTTCTCCGATGAAATGGAAGCCCAGTTCATGAATATCCTGGAGTATTACGGCAGGGATCCTTTCATTGTTCGATCCAGCAGTATTCTGGAGGATGGCTTCGGGAATGCCTTCGCCGGGAAATATGAATCGGTATTCTGTATCAACAGGGGTGAACCCTCCGAACGGTTAAAGGAATTTGAGGATGCTATCCGGACAGTTTATGCGAGCACCATGAGTCTGTCTGCCCTCGATTACAGAAAGAGAAGAGGCCTCGATAAAAAGGACGAGCAGATGGCATTACTTGTTCAGCGTATCTCAGGGTCATACTATGGCCAGTTTTTCATGCCCTGTGCTGCCGGTGTAGGCTATTCCTACAGTCCCTATAAGTTCCTGAGTTCCACCGATCAATCCGCCGGATTGCTGAGGCTTGTAATGGGACTTGGAACAACTGCCGTTGACAGGATAGACGGTTCCTACCCAAGACTTGTGAGCCTGGATAATCCGGAGGCCACAAACTATACGACCATCGCAGAAAAGCACCGGTTTTCACAGCGGAAAGCCGAGGTCGTGGACATGGAGGGCAGATCCTTAAAACTCGTGGAAGCCGAAGAACTGTTTAAGAATTTCCCCAGGTATCTCCTGAATTCATTGACTGAACATGACTACGAGGCTGAAGACTATCTCAGGAATACCGGACATCCCCGTGATATACGTTTTGTGTCCTGTAAAGGCATTGTTTCAAACAGGGATATGATGGACCAAATGAAAAACATGCTGTCGGTAATAGGCAGCGAATATGGACAGGCAGTTGATGTGGAATATACGATAAATATCGCGTCAGACAACGAATATACCATAAACCTCCTTCAATGCCGTCCGCTAAAAACCTTTAAGGAAAATAAGGATATTTCTCTCCCCGAAAACACCGATGAAAGCCAGGTTTTTATCGAAAGCCGGCATTCCTCCATGGGATTATCCAGAAATGAAAAAATAGACCTGATCGTTTATGTGGATCCTGTAAACTACTACAATATGTCCTATTCTGAAAAACCCGGCATTGCTAAAGTGATCGGAAGCATAAACTGGGACAGAAAAGAAACTCCCGGCAAAATGGTCCTCATCGTTCCCGGCAGGATATGTACTTCCTCCCCTGAGCTTGGAGTACCTACAACATTCTCGGATATCAGCAGCTTTGAAGCTGTCTTTGAGATTGAGGAAACAAAGGCCGGTTATAATCCCGAACTGTCCTATGGAAGCCATATTTTCCAGGATCTGGTGGAACAGGAAATACTGTATTCCGCTGTATTTGCTTCAAAACAGGATACCGTCTTTACCCCTTCGGTCCTGTCAGGTCTCGATAATATAGAAGACCGGTATGATCCCAAGGGGATGTTTTCTGACATCATAAAGGTATACGATACTTCCGACCGCAACCTGAGGCTGTATTATTCCATGTCAGGGGAACACCTTCTGTTTCTCTTCGAAAACCCCTGATTTTCTTTTCATATACGGTTCTCGGTGACTTCAAAAAATCTCTGTTTTTTGATCGCTCCAATTTCCTGTTGTTTTTTTCATGAACTTGATTTATTATAATCAGGCG
>CADCQV010000085.1 GCA_902803625.1 uncultured Lachnospiraceae bacterium | reverse complement strand
GCGAGTGTTGTAGAATTGCGAGAGTTGCTGAAAGCAACGGAGCAATTCGTTGTATCAAAACAGTGATTCAGTACTTTTGGCGTCTGATTTATAATATTACACATGTTCAGAGACAATACAAAAAAAGTTCATATCGGTGACAGGGTGATCGGGGGAGGCTCTCCCGTGCTTATCCAGTCTATGTGCAATACGAGGACCGACGATATCGGGGCAACCGTACGGCAGATCCTTTCCCTTGAGGAAGCGGGCTGTGAGATCATACGCTGTACTGTTCCGGACAGGGCAGCAGCCGAAGCCATAAAGGAGATAAAGAAAAGGATACATATCCCTCTTGTTGCGGACATACACTTTGATTACAGGATGGCCATCGCCGCAGTTGAAAACGGGGCAGATAAGATAAGGATAAATCCCGGAAACATCGGCGGAGAGGAAAACCTTAAAAAAGTGGTAGCAGCCTGCAAGGAAAGAGATATTCCGATCAGGGTGGGGGTTAATTCCGGTTCCCTGGAAAAAAAGTACCTTGAAAAATACGGGGCCGTCACCCCGGAGGGACTTGTGGAGAGTGCCCTGGAAAAGACCCGGCTAATTGAGGAAAACGGCTACGATAATATAGTCATCAGTATTAAATCGAGTAATGTTCTTTTATGTGTTGACGCATACAGTCTGATCGCGGACAAGAGCCCGTATCCGCTTCATGTCGGTATAACGGAAGCCGGGACTGTTGTAAGCGGGAATATCAAGTCCTCCATTGGTCTGGGACTGATACTAAGCCGGGGCATAGGAGATACCATAAGGGTTTCCCTTACCGGTGATCCTGTTGAGGAGGTCAGAAGCGCAAAGATCATTTTACGTACCCTGGGACTCAGGAAAGGGGGCGTGGAGGTGGTTTCCTGCCCTACCTGCGGAAGAACAAGGATAGACCTTATAGGTCTTGCAAACCGGGTTGAAAAGATGGTGATGAATTATGACCTCGATATAAAGGTGGCGGTCATGGGCTGCGCCGTAAACGGACCCGGTGAAGCAAAGGAAGCGGATATCGGTATTGCCGGCGGAGACGGTGAGGGTCTTCTTTTCCGGAAGGGTGAGATCATAAAAAAGGTTAAGGAAGACGAGCTTCTCAGCGCCTTAAAGGCAGAACTAGAAAGCTATGGAAAGTAAAGCATTCTTTGAAGTATTTCCCACATTAAAGCTCCCGTCAGAAATGCAGGGGCTTTTTAATGCTGTAAGGATAAAAAAGATCCTGAGAAGCCGGGACAGAAAAGAATTCCATATATATGCGTTAAGCAATTCGGTTATTGACAAGGAGACGGTTTTCCGTGTACAGAGGGAGCTGAACAGACAGATATTCAAAAACACGGGAGTCACGCCGAAGATCCATGAATCGTTCAGCCTGAATGGGGATTTCAGCACAGATGGCGTTTTTGAGAGCTACAGGGAGTCAATGGAGCTGGAGCTCAGGGAGGAGTATCCCATAATAAACCAGCTCTACAGGAATTCAGAGATAAGCTGCAGCGGGAACACCATTTTCCTGAGTGTTCCGGAGAAAATGATCTTCGGAAAAGAAGCGGAGAGATACGCATATGAGCTTTCCGAGTATTTTTCCAATGTCTTTAATCTGAGATTCGGGATAAAGACAGAGGTCCGCTTATCCTACAGTAAGGGTGAGATATCCCTTGAGAGACGGATGGTCGAAGAGGAATTGAAAAGGGAATTCCGCGATCTTATCGACAGGAGGAAAAGCCCGGCCGAGCCGGAAAGAGGAGCGGGGTCAGAGAAAGCACGGAAAAAAGCCGCATCAAAGGAGCCTTCGTCCGTAAAGGGAAGCTTTATAAGAAGACCCGCCAGGAGACAGACCTCCGACCCTGATGTTCTCTACAGGTCTGATGTAAAGGAGGATCCGATACCAATTAAGGATATAGTGGGTCCGATAGGAGAGGTCGTTATAAGAGGGCAGCTTTTCTCCTACAGGGAACTCCCCATAAAGAACGAAAAGGCGGTTCTTATACTTAGCATCACGGATTTCACGGATTCCATTTCGTTCAAGCTTTTTGTAAGTAATGAGGAGCTTCCGGAGCTAAGGGAGAAGCTCGGTGCTGCGGATCTTGAAAAGGGGAAGAAGGGAATTTTTGTCAAGCTTAAGGGTCTTGCCGAGATCGATACCTTTGAGCATGACGTTATCATAACCTCGATAAGGGGTATCAGAAAGACAGGTTCCTTCATAAAGGAAAGGCGGGATCTTTCTCCCGTAAAGAGAACAGAGCTTCACTGCCACACAAACTATTCTGAGATGGATGGTGTGAGCAGTGTGGAATCCATTATGAGAACAGCGGATTCATGGGGATGGAAGAGTATCGCAATAACCGATCATGGCAATGTTCTGGCTTTTCCCACTGCAAATCATGAAAAGGAAAAACTGAGTAATCCCGATTTTAAGATTATTTACGGCTGTGAAGGCTATCTTGTGGATGATGCAAACCGGATAGTCTGGTCCGAGGGAGAGGGAGACAGAAGGGAAAACTTAGGCTTTGATCAGGATTATGTGGTCTTTGATATAGAGACTACCGGCTTCTCACCGGTCAGTGACAGGATAATAGAGATCGGCGCCGTGCGTATAGAGAAGGGGCAGGTAGCTGCATCCTTCGGGGAATTTGTGAATCCCGAAATCCCGATTCCTGCGGAAATAGAGAAGCTGACCGGAATAAATGATTCCTGTGTAAACGGTGCGGATACCATAGACAAGGTACTTCCGCGCTTCCTCTCTTTTGCGGAAAATGCGGTGATCGTCGCACATAATGCGGCATTTGATGCGGGATTTATCCGTGAGAAGGCTAAAGATAACGGCTTAAGCTTTGATAAGACCATACTTGACACTCTGGGTCTCGGCAGGATGCTTCTTCCTGAGCTTACAAATCACAAGCTGGATACGCTTAGCGAAGCCCTTAATGTGTCTCTTGAAAACCACCACAGGGCAGTTGATGATGCGGCAGCCACCGGAGGTATCCTTTTAAGGCTTCTAGAAAAGCTTAAGGATGAGTATGCGGATAAGGTCGAGGTCCTTTACGATCTGAAACAGTATGACCGTGTAGGAGCAAATACGATAAAGAAGCTTCCCTACTTCCACATCATTATCCTTGCAAAGAATGAGACCGGGAGGCTGAACCTGTATAAGCTTGTTTCAGAGTCAAACCTAAGCTATTTTCAGAGGAGACCCAGGATCCCCCGTTCTCTTTTATCGGAGCACCGTGACGGACTTATTCTCGGCAGCGCCTGTGAAGCCGGAGAGCTCTACAGGGCTATTGAAAGACGGGAGCCGAAGGAAAGGATCGCAGAGATAGTCAGCTTTTACGACTATCTTGAAATACAGCCCATAGAAAACAATGAATTCCTTGTAAGAGAAGGGAAGTATGTAAAGACAAGGGAGGATCTTCAGGATATAAATAAGGAGATAGTGCGGCTCGGCAGCAGGTTCAATAAGCCTGTCTGCGCTACCTGTGACGTTCATTTCCTGAACCCTGAGGATGAGATCTTCCGGCGGATAATAATGTTCAGTAAGGGCTTTAAGGACGCTGACGAGCAGGCACCGCTGTTCTTACGGACCACCGAAGAGATGCTCGATGAATTCGCATATTTAGGCGACAGGAAGGCAGAGGAGGTCGTAATAGAGAATCCCAATATGATAGCGGATATGATCGATGTCATATCCCCCGTCCGTCCTGATAAGGCGCCCCCCGTGATCGAAAATTCGGATAAGATCCTGAGGGATATCTGCTATAACAGGGCAAAGGAGCTTTACGGGGAGGTTCCTCCTGTGCAGGTGACTGAAAGGCTGGAAAGAGAGCTAAAATCCATCATTGGAAACGGCTATGCGGTTATGTATGTTATAGCCCAGAAGCTTGTGTGGAAGAGTAATGAGGACGGCTATCTAGTTGGCAGCCGGGGGTCTGTGGGCTCCTCCTTTGCGGCATTTATGTCGGGAATAACCGAGGTGAATTCCCTGCCGCCGCACTATCTCTGTTCCAAATGCCACTATTCCGATTTTGACTCTGAGGCCGTGAAAAAGGCAAAAAATGAAGGCTTATGCGGCTGTGACCTTCCGGATGCCGTATGTCCGGAATGCGGGGAAAAGCTTCAGAAGATGGGCTTTGATATCCCCTTTGAGACCTTTCTTGGTTTCAAGGGTGATAAGGAACCTGACATTGACCTTAATTTCTCAGGGGAATACCAGAGTAAGGCCCATAAGTATACAGAGGTCATATTCGGTGCAGGCCAGACCTTCAGGGCCGGAACCACAACCGCGGTAAAGGACAAAACAGCCTACGGCTACACAAAGAAGTATTTTGAGGACCCTCTCCATAATGAACATAAGAGACAGCCGGAGCTCGACAGGCTTGCAAAGGGATGTGAAGGCGTATTAAGTACCACAGGACAGCATCCCGGAGGGATCATAGTGCTTCCGAGAGGTGAGGAGATCGACTCCTTTACCCCGAGACAGCACCCCGCCAATGACCAGAAGAAGCCGGTGACAACCCATTTTGATTATCATTCCATAGATCATAACTTATTAAAGCTTGATATACTGGGGCATGACGATCCCACCATGATAAAGTTCCTCGTGGATGCCACCGGGGTCGATATCAATGATATATCATTTGATGATAAGGAGGTTATGAGTCTTTTTAACAGCCCCGGGATTCTCGGAGTAAAGCCTGAGGATATAGGGGGCTGCAAGACAGGGTCTCTCGGCATCCCGGAATACGGCACCGATTTTGTTATACAGATGCTTGTGGATACCCGTCCCAGATGCTTCACGGATCTTGTGCGTATTTCCGGTCTTTCACATGGAACGGATGTCTGGCTCGGGAATGCTGAGCTTCTTATAAAGGATAAGGGCATGACTTTGTCGGAATGTATCTGCTGCCGTGATGATATCATGCTTTACCTTATGAATAAGGGAATGGACCCCTCTCTTTCTTTCAAGACCATGGAGTCAGTAAGAAAGGGCAAGGGCTTAAAGGACGAGATGAAGGCCGGGATGCTTGAAAACAACGTGCCTGACTGGTATATTGATTCCTGCCTGAAGATCAAATATATGTTCCCCAAAGCCCATGCCGTGGCCTATGTTATGATGGCATGGCGCGTTGCCTGGTTCAAGATAAACCGGCCTTTAGCATATTATTCAGCCTTTTTCTCCATAAGGGCGGACATTGATTATGAGACCATGTGCCTTGGACCTGAGAAGCTAAAGGAAGCGTATAAGGTATTAAAGGACAAGCTTGATTCTGTGGGAAAGAAAAAGATGTCGCAGACAGAGCTTGATGCCATGAAGGATATGCAGCTTGTCCAGGAAATGTACGCCAGGGGCTTCAGCTTCAGACCCATAGACCTCTTTCTTTCAGATCCGAAGTATTTCCGGCAGGCTGATGAAAAATCCATTTTGCCTCCGATTTCCTCCATAGCCGGCTTCGGCGAAAAGGATGCGGATGATCTTTCCGCAGCTCTGAAGAATACGAAGGACAAGGGGGATTTCTTATCGATTGAGGATTTCATGAGCCGAACCGGTTGCTCGAAGCTTAAGGCAGATAAGCTTAAGGAGCTTGGAATACTAAGTAATATTCCGGAGAGTAACCAGCTTTCACTTTTTGACTATATCGGAGTGTGACTACTTAGCATCCGGATCAATCATTAAAAGGAGGAAAAAATGTCTGAAAAGAGAAAAAACCCGGTTGTGACCATTGAAATGGAAAACGGAGATATTATGAAAGCGGAGCTGTATCCCGATATTGCACCGAATACGGTCAATAATTT
>CADCQV010000084.1 GCA_902803625.1 uncultured Lachnospiraceae bacterium | reverse complement strand
TTTTCCGCAGCCTTCAGAATATCCTCCTTACTGTCGGACTCCGGCTTTAGCTTTCCTGTCACATACTTCTTTGCCTCCTCTTCCACAGGATGATCCGTATCCTGCTTCAGAATGAATACGGCCAGTGGAAGGAGCCCTCTTTTTCTTGCAGCATCCGCTCTTGTCTTTTTCTTCTGCTTATATGGTCTGTAGAGATCCTCTACGGTCACCAGCTTTTCGGCGGCAAGTATGGCATCCTTAAGCTCATCGCTCAGCTTCCCCTGCTCGTCAATAAGAGAGATAACCTCCTCTTTCCTTTTTTCAAGATTCCTCAGAGCTTCGAGTCTCTGGGAGAGTATCCGGAGCTGCTCATCATTGAGGCTTCCCGTGGCCTCCTTACGGTACCTTGCGATAAAGGGGATGGTATTCCCTTCATCAATAAGCTTCACGGCAGCCTCCACCTGCCACTCCCTTGAACCGGTCTCGCCGGCAATAGTCCTAATAATATCCATCTTTTTATCTGTCCTTTATGGCTTCGTTTTTTTCATTAATCAATACAACTGCCTCTTATCGAGACAGTTGTATGATATGTCCTTATATTTTTTATTACGGTTCCTGTCCCTCAGGGACAGTATTCTGATATTCGAAGACAGCAGACCTGTTTCAGCTCCTGTATTTTTCCATATCCAGAAGTTTTTCGTGCTTTGCAACTATCGTGGTCACCACTGCGTCACCCGTTACATTTGCGCAGGTCTGCATCATACCCATAATAGGGTAAAGACCCATGATAAGGCTGATAGCCTCTGCAGGTATTCCTATCTGCGGAACCAGAAGCGCGATACATACAAGGTTTCCTCCGGGTACTCCCGGGCTTCCGAGTGACAGCACGATTATTGAAATAAAGAGTGAGAGAAGGACGCTGCTTGTAACCTCAATATTAAAGATCTTCGCGAAAAACAGGGCGGATATTATGAGCGCGATACAGCTTCCGTCCATATTTATCGTAGCTCCCAAAGGAAGCGAGAATGAATATACCTTCGGAGATACCCCCATCTCGTCACACTGCTTAATGGATGTGGGAAGAGCCGCATTACTGGAAGCAAAGGTAAAGGCTGCTGTCATTGCGGGATAATACTTCGACAGGAAGGTAATGGGATTCAATCCGCCGAGTATCAGCAGCAGCAACAGGTATATGATGATCATGACTATGTCTCCGAAATAGATCACCGGCAGCCATAGGATCACGCTCGCCAGCTCCTTCAGGTCCATCGCTATCATCATCTTGGCCATTGAACAGAAAACGATCAGTGGGATAAATCCCACAAGAACAGTGGTGATCTTCGAGAACACCTCATAAAATGCGGCCAGAATCTCCCTCACTATAGGGAAGTTCCTGGAAAGCACCGCTGCCGCAAGACCGAGTATCAGAGCGATAAAGATGATCTGCAGCATTTCCGATTTCTGGAAAGGTGTCACGATATCCGATGGAACGATCCCCACAAGGGTATCCTTTATGGAAATATTCACATCCTCTCCCTTTGCCAGCGTGTCTGCGGCAGCCTCTGCCGATACCGCATCTGCAAGGGACGGATTACCGATAGGGAATAACTGGTAAGTGAAGAATCCTACCCAGACAGCGATGATAGAGGTGATCACATACATTATAAATATCTTTCCCGCGATACGTCCGAGAGCCTTGATATCACCAAAGTCTGCTATGCTGGCGGCGATGGAGAAAAATACGAGCGGCGCAACTATCAGCTTCAATGAATTCATAAAAACTGTGTATATCGGCACAAAAAGATTTGTGCTAATACCCTTGGATACCTCTGCAGGAAGGGCGGACTGCATTATAAGTCCCGTGACTATTCCCAGCACCAGAGCGATAAGGGTGCAGATAAGTCCGGCGAAATGAGATTTTTTTGCCGTTAATAATACGGAGTTTACGCCGTTACTGTTTGTGATACGAAGATTATCCCCCAGTATCCTGTTTATGAGTCTCTGTAAAACGGCATTAGCCTCATCATCCTCCTGATCAAAAAGGAACTCCTTTTCAATATCGGAGGCACTGAATGCACTGCCTTTGGCTGTGAACTTTATTTTCACATTACCGAGGATCCCTCCGATTTCAATCTTCATCTGCTCCGAGGGATCCGCCGCATTGGAAATAAGCTTTGCAAGCACCTCTTCAGAAGAAAGGACGGCCTTTGCAGTATCCTTTGACGACAGCTTATACTCCTTAAGCGTGTCACGGATAAAATCCATTCCAGACGGTATACTGGAAGAACTGCAGCTCAATATTATTTTTTTACTCATATTTCACCCCTTCCGATAATAATTAATTATCTGTCTGAAAAATCTGTTTTTTATTATATCATAATTACTTACAATTTTTTACCCTAAATTGCGTGATACAAACACCAAAAGTTCAAACGGCATTCCAAATGGTGCTCCAAATGGCCAAATGGCGCCACATGACGCACAAATGGCGTTTGAACAGAAACTATTGACTTTTGTTTCTCAGAATGATAATATATCATTCGTGCCGCGCGACGGGAGTCGATCGGAACAATACG
>CADCQV010000083.1 GCA_902803625.1 uncultured Lachnospiraceae bacterium | reverse complement strand
GCATGCAGGCAGCTCGCAGCTATGGGATGAAGGCCCATGCATGGAAAGTAGAGCCGGAAGACCTGCTCGAAGAAGGCCCCTTCCCCTGCATCATTCACTGGGGATTCAACCATTTTGTTGTTCTGTGCGGATTCAAAGGAAAGAATGCAGTCATCAATGATCCTGCCAGAGGACGGGTCACCGTCTCCTGGAAAGAATTTGATCAGGAATATACCGGTATATGTGCGACATTTGAGCCGGACGAGGGTTTTGAGCCTTCCGGTAAGCCGAAGTCTCCTTTCGCTTATGCAAGAGAGAGACTTAAAGGAACCGGGGCGGCCGTTGCATTTGTCATTCTGACTACAACTATCTCCTCACTAATCGGCATCATCAATCCCGTGTTCAGCCGCATATTCCTCGACCGGCTTCTGACGCGGCAGAATCCAGAATGGTTATTCCCTGTCATTTCGGCAATGAGCGTATTTGCTGTTGTCAATATCGTCGTGCTGTGGGTAGCGACAGTCTACAGCATGCGGATTCAGGGAAAGTTGGCCGCCATCGGCAGCGCTTCCTATCTCTGGAAAGTGCTGCGTCTTCCAATGCAGTTCTTTGACCAACGGCTTGCAGCAGACATCTCAGATCGTCAGTCGACCAACGCCTCCATTGCCGGAACCCTTGTCAACACATTCGCGCCGCTTGCGCTGAATGCACTTATGATGATCTTTTATCTGATCGTCATGCTCCGATACAGTCTGCTTATGACATCTGTGGGAATAGGAGCAATTGCAATCAACATGGGGGTCTCCGCTCTGATATCACAAAAGCGCGTCAATATTTCTCGCGTTCAGATGCGCGACTCCGCCAAACTTTCCTCCACGACCGCCTCCGGCATTCAGATGATTGAAACTATCAAGTCGAGCGGTGCGGAGAACGGCTATTTCAGCCGCTGGGCAGGTTTCCAGGCCAGTGTTAACAAGCAGGACGTGCGCTATGCCAAACTGAATATGTTCCTCGGTACGATT
The DNA here is from genome assembly GCA_902803625.1 of uncultured Lachnospiraceae bacterium. Taxonomy (GTDB): domain Bacteria; phylum Bacillota; class Clostridia; order Lachnospirales; family Lachnospiraceae; genus NK4A144. Next base: position 3,413 of record CADCQV010000083.1, on the reverse strand, counting down.
CCCGCCGTCATCACACAGCTTGCGAATCTGGCTGTGCTCTGCATCGGCGTTCTCTATGTCATCCAGGGTCGATTTACAATCGGTATGGTCATGGCCTTTCAGGGCTTCCTGAGTTCTTTCATGTCTCCCGCCACCTCCCTGATTTCCGCCGGCCAGTCCATTCAGGAAATGACGACGCAGATGGAACGTATTGAGGATGTCATGAGCTATCCCGCCGATCCTACATTTGAGCCAAGAGAGAAAACAGACGAATACCAGAAACTGACCGGCGAGATTCAGCTTAAGAACATCACTTTCGGTTATTCCAGACTGGGCGAGCCACTGATTCGGGATTTCAACATGACAGTGCATCCCGGACAAAAGATCGCATTTGTCGGGCGCTCCGGCTGCGGAAAATCCACCCTGGCTAAGCTCCTGAGCGGACTCTATACACCATGGAGCGGCGAAATACTCTTCGATGGCATTCCAATCTCTGAGATCGACCGAAATGTCTTCACGGGTTCTGTCGCTGTCATCAATCAGGATATCACTCTTTTCGCCGACTCCATCGCTGCCAACATCAAGATGTGGGACGATTCCATCGAAGATTTCGAGATGATACTGGCTGCCCGAGATGCCGGTATACATGACGACATTGTCCAACGCGACAATGGCTATCGTCATATGATGCTGGAAGGCGGCAGAGATTTCTCCGGAGGTCAGCGTCAGCGAATAGAAATCGCTCACGGACTTACTCAGGATCCGACCATCTGTATTCTCGATGAAGCCACCTCCGCCCTTGATGCAAAGACAGAATACGAGGTCGTAAAATCCATCAGTGACCGTGGTATCACCTGCGTCATCATCGCACATCGGCTTTCGACCATCCGTGACTGCGATGAGATTATTGTGCTTGATAAGGGGCTGGTTGTGGAACGTGGAACCCATGAAGAGCTTTACGCAATGAACGGCGCTTATACAAGACTTGTAACCAATGAATAATAAAAAGGAGAATCTTCCGTGAGCTGGTTTGACGAACAGATAGAATATAGAAAAAAAAGAGAACGCGAGCTGCTCTCCGACTCCTTCGAGAATATTGCACACTCAATAACCGGCGGTAGAATCGGGAGTGTTTTTGACGAAAATGCCGATGTCAGTGACGCGATTGCACAGCTTCTCAAATATTTCCGGATTCAGGAAAAAGACGTGCCTCCAAAGATAAAGACACTGGAAGACCGGTTGGATTATCTTTTATCCTCCTCCGGTATCATGTATAGGGAGGTCATCTTGGAAAAAGGCTGGCATAAAGATGCTATGGGTGTCATGATTACGACACTGAAAGATGACGGAACCATTGTCACGGTCCTTCCGGGACCTTTCGGAGGATATATCTACAACAATGCGAAAACCGGAAAGCGGGTCAAAGTGACTTCAAAGGTAGAGCAGACTCTCGGGAGTGAAGCTTATTGCTTCTATAAACCGCTGCCGGAGCGGCGACTCACGCTGAAGGACCTTCTCCGCTACATAGCAGGTACGTTGAACGGCTGGGATCTCGCCTCTTTCGCGCTGGCGGCTTTCTCCATTACGTTAGTCGGTATGCTCATGCCTGCATTCAATCGACTGCTCATGGGTTCTGTCGTGGATTATGGCAGCTACCGGCTGCTATTTGCCGTCATCGGCTTCATGCTATTCGCTACAGTCGGAAATGTCCTCCTCACCATCATACGCCAGCTTCTCCTTTCCAGGATCAACACGAAGCTCAACATCAACACTCAGGCGGCATCTATGATGCGAGTACTGTCGCTCCCCACAGATTTCTTCAAAAAATACACCTCAGGAGAGCTGAACGAATATCTCAAGTACATGAATTCCCTGTGCAGTACTCTTGTCAACACAGTGCTTTCGACCGGTGTGACCAGTGTCTTCTCTCTGGTATACCTAACACAGATATTTACATATGCACGGAGCCTTGTGATCCCCTCGCTGATTGTAACTATCTCGACAGCCTTGATCGGTCTTGCGGCAAGCCTTCTGCAGATTTCAATCAATAAAGAAAGTATGCGCCTTTCAGCTAAGGAAAAGGGTCTCTCCCTTTCACTGATCAACGGAATCCAGAAGATCCGTTTGTCCGGTGCCGAGAACAGGGTATTTGCCAAGTGGTCTGAGCTCTATGCCCAGGAAGCTGCACTCACATACAATAAGCCGGCATTTATCAAGCTGAATACGGTCATTACAACGGCCATCTCTCTGATTGGTACGATCGTCATGTATTACATGGCGGTCAAAAACAGGGTTAGTGTTGCAGATTACTATGCTTTCAATACAGCCTACGCCTATATATCCAGTGCATTTACTTCGCTGGCTTCCATCGCGCTATCTATCGCGACCATCAAGCCAAGCCTGGATATCATCATGCCTCTCATGGAAGCTGAGCCTGAGCAGCAGGATGATAAGGAGACCGTGACAAGTATTACAGGCGCACTTGAACTCTCCCATCTGTCTTTCCGATACGCACCGGACAGCCCCCTTATCATTGATGACCTAAGTCTGACGATTCCAGCAAGACAATATGTTGCCATCGTAGGCAAGACCGGCTGTGGAAAATCGACCCTTATGCGACTTCTCCTCGGTTTGGAGAAGCCGACCAAGGGGGCAATCTTCTACGACCGCAAAGACACGCGGCACCTCGATATGCGGTCAATCAGGCGGCTTATTGGGACCGTCATGCAGGACGGGCGCCTATTTGGTGGAAGCATTTACGATAACATAACTATTTCCGCCCCTGCGCTCTCTATGGAGGCAGCCTGGCAAGCCGCTGAGATCGCCGGCATCGCGGAAGACATCCGCACCATGCCGATGGGCATGCACACAGTCCTTCAGGAAGGCGGTGGCGGTATGTCAGGTGGGCAGCGTCAAAGGCTCATGATTGCCAGAGCTGTTGCTCCTAAGCCTCGACTCCTTCTGCTTGATGAAGCGACATCTGCCCTTGACAATATCACGCAGAAGCAGGTCTCCGAAGCTCTTGACCGGATGCGCTGCACAAGAATTGTCATCGCTCACAGGCTTTCCACGATTCGTCACTGTGACAGAATTCTGGTGCTTGATAATGGGAAAATTGTTGAAGACGGGACTTATGAGCAGTTGTTGGAAAAGAAAGGATTCTTTGCTGAACTTGTAGAAAGGCAGCGCGTAGGAACAAGCTAATAATTTACCTTAAAAAAGGTCTGTCAAATCCTTTCAAGAGCTAATGCAGCTTATCACAGGATCAAGACAGACCTTTCATAATATTCTAATGTCATGTTATAATCGCCTTCATTTTCCTCAAAAGCCATAGAGCAAAACACTTTAAGGGGTATAGATTTACAATAAAAAAGCAATAGAGTTTATATCGAATACCATTCAAATCCAAAGGTTTTCCGTCGCGGATAACGCGT
>CADCQV010000082.1 GCA_902803625.1 uncultured Lachnospiraceae bacterium | reverse complement strand
GCAGAACGGAACGGTGATAAGCGACACCATGATCGAAAAGCCGAAAAGCTTTTCCACCGCCTGCAATATAGCCACGCAGTGCATAGCACAGATCGCCAGCTCCCAGTACGGCGGACAGAGTATAACCCTGTCGCATCTCGCTCCCTTCGTGGATGTAACGAGAAGGAAGTTCAGGAAGGAAGTGCTTTCGGAGTTTGAGGCAGCGGGGATTGAGGCTACCGAGGAGGAGATAAACGCCGTTGCGGAGAGACGCACGGTGGAAGAGATCAGGCATGGGGTGCAGACCATACAGTATCAGGTGACCACTCTTATGACCACCAACGGACAGGCACCATTCATTACCGTTTATATGTACCTTGACGAGGTGCCCGAGGGGCAGACCAGGAATGACCTGGCCATCATCATTGAGGAGATGCTGAAGCAGCGTATCCTTGGGGTGAAGAATGAAAAGGGGGTTTACATAACTCCCGCATTCCCGAAGCTCATGTATGTATTGGATGAGGATAATGTTACGGAGGATTCCAAGTACTGGTATCTGACAAGGCTTGCCGCGCAGTGTACGGCTAAGCGTATGGTTCCCGACTATATTTCCGCGAAGAAGATGAGGGAATATAAGGGCGGCGATGTTTATCCCTGCATGGGCTGCAGAAGCTTCCTTACTCCCGACCGCTTCAGTCCCGAGGGGCAGAAGCACAGGTACTACGGCAGATTTAATCAGGGTGTCGTGACCATCAATCTGGTGGATGTTGCCTGCAGCTCCTATCGGGATATGGATAAGTTCTGGAAGATACTGGACGAGAGACTGGAGCTCTGCCATAAGGCTCTCCGCTGCAGGCACGAGAGACTCCTCGGAACCATAAGCGATGTGGCTCCGATACTCTGGCAGTACGGCGCCATTGCAAGACTTGCAAAGGGGGAAAAGATAGACAAGCTCCTTTACGGTGGCTATTCCACCATATCCCTCGGATATGCGGGTCTCTATGAGATGTGCAAGTATATGACGGGCAGATCCCACACGGATCCCGAGGCGAAGCCCTTCGCACTGAAGGTTATGCAGAGATTAAATGACAAGTGCGCTGAGTGGAAGGCTGCGGAAAATATTGATTATTCCGTATACGGTACACCGCTTGAATCCACCACCTATAAGTTTGCCACCTGTCTGCAGAAGAGATTCGGACGGATCAAGGATGTGACGGATCATAATTACATCACAAACAGCTATCACGTGAGCGTGCGCGAAAAGATCGATGCCTTCACAAAGCTCAAGTTTGAAGCGGATTTCCAGAAGCTGTCTCCGGGAGGAGCCATAAGCTATGTGGAGGTCCCGAATATGTCCGACAACATTGATGCGGTGCTTTCGGTAATGAAGTTTATCTATGACAACATCATGTATGCGGAATTGAATACCAAGAGCGATTTCTGTCAGGTATGCGGCTATGACGGAGAGATAAATATAGTTACCGATGCCCACGGGAAGCTTATATGGGAGTGCCCCAACTGCGGAAACCGTGATCAGGCGAAGATGAACGTGGCCAGGCGTACCTGCGGATATATAGGAACCAATTTCTGGAATCAGGGCAGGACCCAGGAAATAAAGGAAAGGGTGCTGCACCTGTAGGCTGCAGAAATGTGGATTGTTGCCCCGGATGAAATATGTAGTACGGAAAAGGAACCATTGAACGGTTCCTTTTTCCGTTTCAAAATGGTATTATTATTCTATGGATCATTTGCAGAATGAAGAAGTAAACAGAGCCAGATCATGGTTTGTGGAGAGAATGGAGAATCCGTTCATAATCGCTGACGCTTCTCTTCGCTTCATTGATGCTAACACAGCGGCAAAAAAGCTTTTCCCGAAGCTCAGGGAGCTTATGGAAGAGGATCCCATACCAGATGAGATACGTCTGATGTTTACCGACAATCAGGAGCGTACAACAGTCGGAAACCGTATTTTCAGGAAGACCGTAGAGGAAAGATGGGGAGATGAGAGCTACAGCTGTCTCTTTCTCGTTGACAGAACCGATGAGGAGGAGCTCTTAAACAGCCTTGATAAGGCGAGGGCCATCGCGGAAGAGACCAATATGACCCGGTCTGTTTTCCTGTCAAATATGTCCCATGAGATACGGACGCCCATGAATGCAATCGTCGGGATGTCGGATATTCTTCTAAGGGAGGATCTACCTCCCCATACAAAGGGATACCTAAATAATATAAAGGGTTCTGTCGGAACCCTGCTTTCCATAATAAATGACGTTCTTGATATTTCAAAGATCGAAGACGGCAGCCTAAAGATCATAGAGGAGGAATATGAGCCCATGTCCTTCTTGAATGATCTGTCAATGATCTTTTTAAACCGTATAGGGAATAAGCCGGTGGAGCTTTTATATATGATAGATCCGGCGCTTCCCTCAAAGCTCTACGGAGATGCAAGGCGCATACAGCAGATAATCATAAATATGCTGAATAATGCGGTCGAATACACCGACAGCGGTTATATCTGCCTTTCGATGGAGGTGGAGGAAAAGGAGGATGATTACTGTCTCATTTCCGTATCCATTTCGGACAGTGGACAGGGAATACGCGAAGAGGACAGAGGTGATCTTTTCAGCCCGTTGCAGAAAGCGAATAACAGGAAGAGGACAGAGAGAGAGGGTCTGGGTCTCGGTCTCTCGATCTGTAAGCAGCTGGTCAGGCTTATGGGCGGGGAAATAGGCGTGGAGAGCACCATCGGAAGCGGGAGCAGATTTTACTTTACCCTTTCACAGGGCGTGGCAAATAACGAGCTTGCTGCAGAGATAAAGAATAAGGATCAGGAGAGGCTGATATATTACCTTTTCGATAATAGATACTCGGAAGAAGCGCTCATCCGCCTGTCAAAACAGTTCGATATCAGGACAAAAAAATATGAGGGGTCCGTTTCTGAGGGAAAGGAAAAGAAATACCTTTTTACGGACTGCTTAAGAAGGTTAGATGCAGCTGCGACAAAGGAGCTTAAGGAAAAGGATGTTGAGATCTGTGTCCTTCTCAATCCTATGCTGGAAAGCCTGGAGGATAACGGCTTCAGAGCAGTAAACAAGCCTCTTTACAGCCTGAATTTCTGTCAGATCATAAATGACGAGCTGAACAACAGAGGCGGACGGGTGGACATAGATTTCATCGCACCCGATGCCCGCATACTTGTGGTTGACGACAATGAAATGAATCTTCAGGTGGCAAAGGGACTTCTTGCACCCCTGAAGCTGAAGATAGATACGGCGGAAAACGGTAAGGAGGGTGTGGAATGTGTCGCAAACAACCTCTATGATCTGGTGCTTATGGATCACATGATGCCAGTGATGGACGGAGTGGAGGCACTGGAGAAGATCAGAACGATCCAGGGGGGAAAGTTTACGGATCTTCCGGTCATTGCTCTTTCCGCAAATGCCACCGCCGATGCCGAAGTTCTTTTCAGGGAGAAAGGGTTTTCCGATTTTGTGGCGAAGCCGATAAAGCTCCGCGAAATGAGACGCTGCCTTCTGGAATGGCTTCCGTCGAAAAAGATCCATCGGGGAAGCGTGATGGTGACCTCCGGGGAAGAAGCGGCCAAAAGCGAAGAGGAAGAGGTTCAGATCCCTCCGGAAATAGAGGGCTTGAATGTAGAGGACGGTATAAGCTACTGTGGGTCCCCTGCGCTTTTCAGGAAGTGTATGGTCATCTTTTACAGGATAATTGACAAGAATGTTATGAGGATCACCAAGTTCCTGGAGGACGGCCTTATCCGGGACTATACGATAGAAGTCCATGCTTTGAAAAACTCCGCCAGAATGATAGGGGCACAGGAGCTTTCCGATGATTTCAAGGAATTGGAGCAGCTTGGAAATAAAGACGATATCGATGCTCTGAAAGAGAAGACCCCGGGAGTGCTGGAGCTTTATCAGAGCTACAAGAGGATCTTAAAGCCCTTTGCAGACACGGAGAAACGGAATTCATATACTCCGGAGCGCGAGGAAGTGATCGAAGGCTTACAAAAGATCATAGATGCTATGGATGCTTTTGATATGGACAGCGCTGACGAAGCAATGGATACGCTCAGGGAGTATTCACTGCCGGGAGGGCTTAATGAAAAAATAATGGAGCTTGACGCACTTGTATCGGATTTTGCAATGGAAGATGTGATCAGTCTTTCCGAAGAACTCATCAGGGAATGTGAGACGGCATTTGAGGAGGACGGGAAATGACAGCTGAACGTAATGTGCTTATTGTCAGGATAATAGAAGGCTATCTGGTGGGATCCCTTGAACGGAGACTTCTCGAGAAGCGGATAAAGGTTAAGAAGGTCGGAGCGGATGTAGCCGAGATAGGGCGTTTCGATGATGATATGGATGCCATCATAGTATACGTCGGCAACAATATCCATGAGAAGACAGAGGCTCTGGTATATCTTAAGGATCTCGGTATAGAGAAGGGGATTCCGATCTTCCTTATAGAGGGGGATAACGGGCTTACGGATATTCTGCGTGTTCTTCCGGAAGCCGCTATCACACAGTCATTCCCGCATCCTGTAGATATCAAGGAAACCACCAATGTGATAAATTCCTATCTCATACAGAATGATAAGACCAATATGCGGAAGATACTGGTGGTTGACGATTCGGGCCCAATGCTCAGGAATCTCCGGGAATGGCTGGGAGAGAAATACAATGTTATCCCCGCAAACTCGGGAGCCATGGCTATGAAGTATATCAGCCGTGAGCTTCCGGATCTTATACTGCTTGACTATGAGATGCCGGTGGTAAACGGGAAGCAGGTTCTTGAAATGATAAGGACCGAAATAGACTTTTCATCTATCCCGGTCATATTCCTTACAGGTAAAAATGACAAGGAGAGCGTGGCCTCCGTTATGGGCTTAAAGCCACAGGGTTATCTCCTGAAGACCCTGCCTCCGAAAGAGATAGTACGGAGTATTGATGATTTCTTTGTGAAGCTTGAAAATGAGGAAAAGCAGAGAAAGCTGTGGTAATTTCAGGTAAGCTTTCTCACTGTTCATCGCTTTCAAATTTATAACCGATCCCCCAGACAGTGGATATTCTCCAGGCTTCGTGATCCTTTAGCTTTTCACGGAGTCTTTTTATGTGCACATCCACAGTCCTTGTGTCACCTATATATTCATAGCCCCAGATATGATCCAGGAGCTGCTCTCTGGTAAATACCTGATTCGGAGAAGAGGCCAGGAAATACAGAAGCTCGATCTCCTTAGGCGGCATATCCAGGGGCTTGCCGCAGTAGAGAACCGAGTAGTTCGTAAGGTTTATGATGAGATCGGGGTATTCCACCTTCTTTACGTCAGAGCGTGTGCTTTCCTGTGGTGCAGCGGCAGACATAGAGGTGCGGCGGAGTACTGCCTTCGCCCTGGCAATAAGCTCCTTTGAGTCAAAGGGCTTCTCCATATAGTCATCGGCACCGAGCTCCAGCCCCAGAACCTTGTCAAAGACCTCGCCCTTTGCGGAGATCATGATGATAGGCACCTGGGACTTCATACGTATCTCCCGGCATACCTGATAGCCGTCGATCCCGGGAAGCATCAGATCCAGAAGAATAAGGTTCGGACCGTATGACGCGTATTCCTTCAGTGCACTTTCACCGTCATTTACAATCTTTGTGTCAAAGCATTCCTTGGTAAAATAAAGTGATATCAGCTCAGCAATATTATTGTCATCATCCACTATTAGGACTTTTTGTTTGTCTACCATGGTGTATTCTCCTGATTTAATATAAAAGATTCTTCGCTTCGCCCAGAATTACAGTAGGGCTTCGCTCAGAATAACATTATGTCATTCTAGTCATTTTTAAAGACCGCGATGGTCACGCCCGAATCGCCTTCGCCGAATTCACCCTCCCGGAATTCCCGGACATAGCGGCAGTTTTTCAGGTATGAGCGGACGGTTTCCCTTAGGATACCGGAGCCCTTTCCGTGTACTATGCGTACCTGGGACAGATGCGAAACATAGGCATCATCAAGGTAAGCGGAGAGCTCTTCTCTTGCATCATCGGAGTTCTTTCCGATAAGGTTTATCTCGGGGTGGATGGTCTTCGTGTGGCCCAGGGTCTTTTTTCCTGAAGAAAGGCTTCCGATCCTGTATCCCCTGCGGGACGTATCCTCCGAGTTCAGATCGTTTATATTTACTTCGTATTTAATAATACCACATTGGACGGATAAATTCCCGTTATTATCGGGAAGGGTCTGTACGATACCCTTCAGGTTTTGGGAGATTATCCTGACATTCATTCCGATCCTTATCTGCTTACGTTTCAGATTTCCCTTTGGTCTGTCCTTTTCCGGTACGGCAGAAAGGGAGGGGGAGATCCCGGATGAGGATGGAAGGGTTTTATTCAGGGATTCCCGTAATGCTGCCCGGTCCCTTTCAGCAGCCTTCAGTGTGTCGGAATCCGCATATTTCTGCATATTCTTTATTGCCGCATCTGCAGTTTCCTTTGCCTGCTTTAAGATGAGCCTGGCTTCCTCTTTTGCAGAGGAGAGGATTTTTTCCTTTGATTCGTTCAGGCGCTGGCGTCCGGAGTCGAGCTCCGACTGGAGACGCTCTATCTCTGCCTGTGTTTCACTTATCTCCTTCTGTTTTTTCTCCAGTGTTATCCGGTTCTCTTCAAGGCTTGCAAGAACATGCTCGAATTTCTCATCCTCTTCGTTTACCCGTTTCTTCGCATCGTTTATTATCCTGTCGGGGAGTCCAAGTCTTTTTGATATGGCAAAGGCATTGCTTTTCCCCGGAACGCCCACCAGTATCCTGTAGGTGGGGCGGAGTGATTCCACGTCGAATTCGAGACATGCGTTCTCGACCCAGGCTGTGGAAAGCGCGTATTCCTTGAGCTCAGGATAATGGGTGGTAGCCATGGTGCGTATGCTTTTTTTGTGAAGAAAATCAAGGACTGCCATAGCAAGTGCAGCTCCTTCGGTGGGATCGGTTCCCGCGCACAGCTCGTCAAAGAGGCAGAGACAGGTGATATTTGCGTCACGCAGTATCTCTACGATGTTGGTCATATGGGATGAAAAGGTGGATAGAGACTGCTCTATACTCTGTTCGTCACCTATGTCCGCATATATCTCCCGGAAAAATGAGAGGGTACTCCTGTCGCCGGCAGGGATGTGAAGACCGGACAGACCCATAAGCTCCAGAAGTCCGACAGTCTTCAGGGATACGGTCTTTCCTCCGGTATTCGGCCCGGTTACGACCAGCAGATCAAAGCTCTCGCCGAGCTCAATGTCTATGGGCACTACCGTATCACTGCCGATAAGAGGATGACGGGCAGCTCTTAAGCGTATGATCTCTCCGGTATTGAATTCGGGCCTCACGGCATTCATATCAAGGGCGAGAGAGGCTTTTGCAAAGATAAAATCAAGCTCAGCCATTATTGTAAGATCTGCTTCTATTATCTCGGCATTCTGTCCGGCTTCGAAGGAGAGTGCCTTTAAGATCGAATTGATCTCTTCCTTTTCCTTCAGCTCCAGCTCCTTTATCTCATTATTCATTTCCACTACGGCCTTTGGCTCGATAAACAGGGTCGAGCCTGTACCCGACTGGTCATGGACGATCCCGGGAACCTGGGATTTGTACTCGCTTCTGACAGGTATGCAGTAGCGGTTGTCCCTTGTCACTATCATTCTGTCCATCAGATATTCGGAAATGCGGCCGCTTATCATTTTCGACAGTGTGGAGTGGACATTACTCCGGGTATTTCTTATTTTCCGCCGGATATCCTTTAATTCCGGACTTGCATCATCGGATACGGTATCGGAATCAAGGATGCAGCGCCTTATCTCCTTTGCTATGTAGTCCAGGCTTTCAAGGCAGCCGAAGCGGTCATCAAGGGAATCCGGGACACGGTTTTCTTCGGGATCCTTACCGCCATAGGACTTTACTTCCTTTGTAACCTCCAGAAAGGATGCTATATCCAGAAGTTCCGTCATGCTTAATACAGCTCCGGCCACAGCCTGCCTTAAGGAGCTGCCGGTATCGCGGACACCGGAAAAGGACGGGCTTCCGTATTTGAAAATACGCTGCAGTGCGTCTTCCGTCTCACCCTGCGCATGCTCAATGTCCTCTATACTGCTAAAGGGCACAAGCTCCCTGCAGAGCTTTTTTCCTCTTTCGGAGGAGGCTTCTTCTTCCAGAAGTATAATTATCTTGTCAAATTCAAGGGTATGAAGTACTTTTTTGTTCATACTGTTTATTGTATCATAATGATCCGGATGCCAAAAGTACCGAATCATGTGGCCGGATCACGTGGACAGTGGACAGTAGACACAATATGCTCTGAATGATAAAATGATTCGGATGCCAAATGTACTGAATCACTATAGTTATGGACGAGAATAATTCTTCTGAATACCAGTTTATAAAAGAAACGATCAAGGAACGGCCCTTAAATAAAAAGAAGGTTCTTACAAGGATTATCATGATCATTATCTGCGGGCTGCTTTTCGGCGCTGTTTCCGCAGGAGTGTTTATCCTTACCGTTCAGCAGTATCTGTCGGAGAGAGGGGACGGGATAGATCCTGTCAATATTCCGAGGGACGAGGAAATGGTTTCCGCGGATGAAGAGCCGGAGGAAAAGCCCGGGGATGTGTCTATAGAAGCTTCTGAGGAAGTAACGGAGGAAGCTTCTGGGGAGGAGCCGGTGCAGGAGGAGGAAAACGGAGTTTCCGGGAATGCAGCGGGAGAAGATGGGGAATCCGTAGAGGAGGCTCCTTCGGAAGAGGAATCCGCGGATAATGCCCCAAAGAAGATCGTTTCATACAATATCACCGAGCATGTTTCCCTTTCCGTGGAGGATTACAAAAGTCTGTACAGAACCCTCAAGGGAGTGGCGACAGAGGTGGGACGTTCGGTCGTTTCGGTTACAACTGTCGTTAATGATACAGACTGGTTTGAGAATTCCTATGAGGATTCGAATACGGTGTCAGGACTTATCGTTGCCAATAACGGCAAGGATCTTCTGATTCTGGCGGAAATGCCTGCCAATGACGAGGAAATGGAGCTCAGTGTGACCTTTGCGGACGGGGCCACTCTTCCGGGAGAGGTGAAGCAGGATGATCCGGATACAGGTCTTTCCATAATATCGGTTCCTCTTTCATCGATCTCCGATGATACCAAAATGGAGATAAAGGAAGCTGAGCTTGGGAATTCAAGAGGGTCTAATATAATCGGACTTCCGGTCATGGCGCTGGGCGCACCTCTGGGGATACAGGGAAGCCAGTGCTTCGGGCGCACAACGGGAAACCAGCGGGAAATATCCCTTCCTGATAAAAATATCCATGTTCTGAGCACGGATATCTACGGCAGTGAAAACGCAAGCGGGGTCATTACGGACTATGACGGGAATGTCATAGGCATAATCTCCGGAGATACGTTTATGGACGATATGCCGAATCTTCTTTCGGGATATGCAATATCCGATCTGAAGGGCATAATAGAAAGACTTTCAAACGGTTCGTCCGGTTGTTATCTCGGAATATACGGAACAGATGTCACACCTGAGATAAACGAGAAGGAAGGAGTACCTCTCGGTCTTTACGTTACCAGAGTTGCACTTGATTCTCCGGCAATGAGCGGAGGAATACAGAGCGGGGATGTAATTACCCGTCTGGGCACAGCCGATATTTCCTCCCTCTCGGATTACAGTGACCAGCTGATGAAGTATCAGCCGGGAGATGAAGCGGTCATTACCGTTCAGCGTTATTCGCAGGGTGAGTTTCAGGAGATGACCTTTGAAATAGACTTCGGGAAGGCCGGAGAGGCCGTAGAAGAATTGAAAGGAGCAGATACAAACAGATGAAGTATATAGCCGATCTGAAGGAGGGGGACAGCCTTTCGGACATTTATCTCTGCAAATATAAGGTACAGGCGGAAACCAGAAACGGTAAGCCTTATTATAATGTGATACTGCAGGACAAGACCGGAACACTGGATGCAAAGGTCTGGGAAATAAATTCCGATGGGATTGCGGATTTTGATGTTATGGACTATATCTATGTGGTCGGCGATGTTTCCAGATATCAGGGTGCGCTGCAGGCATCACTCCGCAGGATAAAGGTCGCAAGAGATGATGAGTATATAGCTTCCGATTATCTGCCGGTCAGCCCCTACAGTATCGACAATATGTACAATGACCTTAAGGCGGTCATAGAAACCGTAAAGAATCCGCATCTTCACCTTCTTCTGACCAGTATTTTTATTGAGGATGAAGGCTTTGCGGAGCTTTTCAGAACCCGCTCCGCAGCGAAGACCATCCACCACAGCTTTGTCGGCGGCCTGATGCAGCATACACTGGCGGTAACGAGGCTCTGCAAGTACTATACAAAGGCATATCCCGCGTTGAACCATGACCTGCTTATCACCGCCTCTCTGCTCCATGACATTGGGAAGGTAAGGGAAATATCGGATTTTCCTCAGAATGATTATACGGATGACGGACAGCTTCTGGGACACATCGTTATGGGAGCGGAGATGATAGGAGAGAAGGCCCGAAAGATACCGGATTTTCCTCCGAAGCTCTTGAGAGAGCTTCAGCACTGCATCCTCGCACATCACGGGGAATATGAATACGGCTCTCCCAAGAAGCCGGCCATGATGGAGGCTCTGGCTCTCAATATGGCTGATAATACGGACGCCAAAATGGAAACCTTCAGTGAGATCATCTCGGGCCTGAGCACGGAAAAGAAGGATCAGTGGCTGGGCTACAACAGGCTCTTTGAATCCAACATCCGCAAATGCGGAAATTGGTGATATGATATGACGCGCTGAGCGGCGGAATAACAATTGGAGGCAGAACAGTTGTTTAAAAAAAATGACATAATCGAGGCCGTGATAGACGGCCTCGGAAATGAAGGGGAAGGCATCGCACATATTGATGGCTTTCCCTTCTTTATAAAGGACTGTGCACCCGGAGACCGGATCACCGCAAAGGTTATGAAGGTAAAAAAGAACCTGGGATACGCACGTCTGATCTCTGTCGATGAGCCCTCGGAAAGCAGGATAGTCCCGGAATGCCCGGTGGCCTCAAGCTGCGGCGGATGTACTCTCCAGCATATCTCTTATGAAGCTGAGCTTAAGTACAAGGAGGAGAAGGTTTATAACTGTCTTCTCAGGATCGGGGGGATAGACCGGGAAATACTCGACCGGGCACGTGAACCCATAGTCCCTTCGGAAAGGGTTTTTCGCTATAGAAATGAGGCTCAATACCCCATAGGAAGGGATAAGAACGGAAAGGCGGTTGCCGGCTTTTTCTCGGGAAGGACCCATCATATAGTACCGCAGGAGGACTGTAGGCTGTCACCTCCGGAATTCAGCCGGATTATCCTCACAGTACTGGACTACATTGATGAATTCAAAATCCCTGTATACGATGAGACGACCGGCAAGGGGCTCATACGCCATGTGCTTATCAGAAAGGGCTTTAGCACCGGGGAAATAATGTGCTGTCTGGTTTCCGCATCTGAGGAGATGCCGCATTTGGATAAGCTCACGGAAAAGCTGATGAGGATCCCGGGGATGAAATCTGTCTGTCTCAATATCAATCCCCAAAGAACCAATGTGATACTGGGAAGGAAGACCGTTTCTCTTTCCGGAGAGCTGTATATTGAGGATATTCTGTGCGGCTTAAGGTTCAGGATATCTCCGCTTTCCTTTTATCAGATAAATCCTGTTATGGCAGAGAAATTGTACAAAAAGGCGCTTGAATATGCGGAACTCTCTGATGACGGGATTTCTAACGGAGCTTTTGAAGAGCCTTCGGAAGAGGGAGGCGAAGGCGCTGAAGCGCCTTCAGTTACTGAAATATGGGATATCTGCTGCGGCATAGGAACCATTACACTTGCTGCTGCAGCCGCCTCAGAAAAAAGCTTTGTCCACGGGGTGGAGATCGTTCCCGACGCAGTAAACGATGCAAAATCGAATGCAGAGCTTAATTCCATACAAAACGTTGACTTTACCGCCGCGGCTGCCGAAGAGTATATGCCGGAATACTACAGGAATAACCCGGATTCCAAAGCGGATATCGTAATCCTTGACCCGCCGAGAAAGGGACTGGCACCGGAGGTCTTAAACACAGTGACCGCATTGTCGCCGGAACGTATAGTCTACGTATCCTGTGATCCCGCCACTCTTGCCCGGGATCTGAAGATCCTCCTCTCATCCGGTTACCGGCTGGAGAAATACCGCCCCTTCGACCAGTTCGCACGCACAGCGCATGTGGAGACTGTGTGTTTATTGTCCAAACTTCATGAAGCAAAGCACCATATCAATGTAAAAGTGGATATGGATGAACTTGATCTAACAAGTGCGGAGGCT
>CADCQV010000081.1 GCA_902803625.1 uncultured Lachnospiraceae bacterium | reverse complement strand
AGGAAAAATACGGAATCATCTATATTGATGTAAATGATTTTAAAAAGATAAACGATACATACGGCCATAAGACCGGTGACGAGATACTGCATATCACGGCGGAAAGACTGGCCAATGTGATCCGTCACGGTGATACGGTGTACAGGATAGGAGGAGACGAATTCGCCGCCATCATCCGGGGTGACCATGAAAAGGTTTTTTTTGAAGGCATCATCCGCAGGATGAAGGATGTGATGAACAGAAAGGTCACATTATCCGGAAAGGCTGTCAATGTATCCATAAGCTGCGGCTATGCCCGCTATCCCGAGGACGGTACCGACTGTGAAGCTGTGATCCAGATCGCAGATTCGGAAATGTATAAAGACAAGGCATTGCAGAAAAGCATGGAGACCGGCGGTTCTTACTGGTTTGACCATGATGTGATGACCGGTCTCTATAACCGGGACGGCTTCTTTAAGGCAGTATCTTTACGGCTCAAGGAAAACAGCATTTCCGGTTACTATATGATAAGTACTGACATACGGAATTTTAAGATCATTAACCAGCTGTACGGAATGGGGAAGGGAAATGAGGTCCTTGTCAATGAGGCGCGGCTTCTGACCATTGAATACGGGGAAAAGGGAATGATCTGTGCCCGGATAAACGGAGACCTGTTTTCACTTCTTATCGATAAGGATGCCTACAATGAAGTGGAGCTTCTGTCCTGCATAAAGGATTTCGCAAAGAATGCTGTAGGTGACGGCTACCGGATGGTAATAAAGATCGGTGTTTATGAGGTGGAAAATCCGGATATGAGTCCTGCCATTATGCTGGATAAGACTGCCATGGCTCTGAAGAGCGTATATAATGATGAGGAAACCGAGCTTGTCTACTATACCGAGGACATGATGAAGGATACCCTTATCGAGAATGAGGTTCTTTCCCGCTTTGACAAGGCTCTTCTTAATGATGAATTTAAGATGTATCTGCAGCCACAGGTCGATAAGGATGGGAATCTTCTGGGTGCTGAGGCCCTTGCCCGCTGGGTTTCGGACGGAAAGGTTGTTTCCCCGGGCGAATTCATTCCGGTACTGGAAAAGACAAACCAGATCTACAGGCTGGATGAGGTCATATGGGAAAAGGCTGCGAAAAAGCTCAATGACTGGAAGGGTACACCCCTTGAAAAAATGAGCATTTCGGTCAATATCTCTCCGAAAGATATTTATTATCTGGATATAGAGAATAATTTAAGGAAGCTCAGGGCCAAGTACGACCTTACCCCCGACAAGCTGAAGCTGGAGATCACGGAAACTGCGGTAATGCTTGACAGAACAGACGGATCAAAGCTTGTGGACAAGCTTCAGGAGCAGGGCTTTCAGGTGGAGATGGATGATTTCGGCAGCGGCTATTCCTCCCTTAATATGCTAAAGGATATAAAGATCGATGTATTGAAGATAGATATGGGCTTTTTGAATACCACTGAGGATGAGGAAAGAGCACGGGTGATCCTCGATTCGGTCATTTCCATGGCAAAAAGGCTGGGGATGACTGTCATCGCAGAGGGCGTCGAAAGCAAGAAGCAGCTGGGATTTCTGTCGGAAATGGGCTGTGATATCTTTCAGGGCTTTTATTTCTCGAAGCCGGTATCGCCGGAGAGCTTCGAGCTGGTTTACCGGGATACCGAATTCAATTTGTAAGAGGGTATTCGCAGTTCCAGGGCCACTCTTTATTGTACGGAAAAGCATTATACCGGATGTATTCGAATTCTGTGCCGCGTTTTGCGGCATTTTCTTTTATAGCTTCCTTAACGGCCTCCTTGATTTCAGGCTCCACACCGTAGAGGGCAAACTGGTTTATCTTCGTGACGCTACCCGGTATCTCGGCCTTGTCAAGAGCCTGTGGGAAGCAGATAAGGGTGGTCATATCCTTGTCATATAGGCAGTAGCTGAAGGAACTAAAGTAGGGGTTCCCCGCTGCCACCTCTATGTATTTCAGGTTGATCTGGTTTCTGAAGGTGTCGGAAGCTATGGATTCCACACCCTCTCCGATATGTATCCCGGTGACATTGTTATTTGGCCGCATGGAGTGATTGTCAAGGATAGTAAGGGCCGGGCCGTCTATTTCCGCCCTCGCCTCATAAAGACCCATGAAACCGGAAAAAAGAAACAATATGGTTAATACGAAAAATACTGTTTTTTTCATCAATCGCTGCTGATTTCCCTTATTCCCTCTTTGTCAAAAACGATCTCAAAGGAGCCGTTGTCCTTTGTGTCATAGAATTCGATATTATTATCCTTTAGTTCACTCAGAATATTCTCCGATGCAGGCTCTTCGGAGGAGGAGGTTATCACCGCCATTTCGGGGGTTGTAGCATCGATAAGCTCATCCACACTTTCAAAATCCCTGCCGTGGGCAGGCAGCTTCAGCACATCGCAGTTAAGATCCTCACGATCAAGAACCTCGGAAAGTCTAAAATCCTCCGCATCACCGGTAAACAGCATGGATCCTTTGGGAGACTCAACCTTGACAATAAGTGAGGAATTATTGTCGTCGCTGTCGGGATAATCATCTTTTTCAGGCGGGATGATAAGAATATCCATATCACCTGCATCTATATTTATATCGGATGAAGGGACCTCATTTACAAGTCCCTTTTTTGACAGGGCTTCAAAGAACTTTTCGGTCCTCTTGCCCGAATTGGTCTTATAGGTGGTGATCACCCTTAAAACAGGGTAGTTTTTTATGATCTTTGAGGCTCCTCCCACATGATCCTTGTCAAAGTGGGAAATGATCAAAAGATCCAGATCGCCGTCGGCCTTTTCTCTGAGTCCGTTCAGAATATCATCGGCATTATCCTTGTATCCGCAGTCGATAAGAAGATCAAAGTCCTTTGAGGTAATAAGAAATGCATCCCCCTTTCCCACATCAAAGCAGCTGACGCAAAAATCACCGCTTTCAGTTTCGGACCCTCCTGTACCGCCGGATTCATTAGCCGGGATAGCCTGCGGAAAAGGGACGGGGGAGCCGGAGGCGCCGGCACAGGAACTGGATAAAATAAAGAACAATATGATAAAAGAAAGGGTTTTCGCCTGCTTCATTATTTTCAAATTCCTCACATGGTGATAAAATATAGCTTGGTATTCTTTGCAATCGGAGACCATCTCGGACAGGATGATTTGCAACTGTTCAGAATCCGAAGAGGTTTGAATAGATACTTATATTTTATGATACATCAGATTTGGAAATCAATCCATGAAGAATAAGTATTTCGCTAGCATCATAGGTTTTATAATTCTATTTCTGGGATTTATCATAGTGATCCTGCAATATTCAAACAGAAATACCGAAGAAGACGGCAGGTTAAAGATCGGTCTTGTACTTAACGGAACCCATGATGACGGAGGTATGTCCCAGATTCATTACGATCCCCTTTATGACATTGTAAAAAAGAGGGATATGGTGCTGGAGTATTATGAAAATGTTCCCTATGACAGCACTGCCGGGGATATACTTGAGGAGCTGGTGGATGACGGCTGCAGATTCATTGTCGTGAATTCCGCTTATTATGAGAGATATGCCCGGGATGTATCCAACAGGCATCCCGATGTCTGCTTTGTCTGTTTCTACGGAAAAAGCTATAAGAATAATTTTCTAGTATTTTCCGGAAGGCTTTACCAGGCGCATTATCTGACGGGGATAGCTGCCGGACTGCAGACCGACAGCGGTAAGATCGGATTTTACTCCGAGAATATGGACCGTATGCTTATCTGCGGTGTCAATGCCTTTACCCTGGGTGTGAAAAGAGCAAATCCCTATGCGGATGTGATCTTAAAATACAAGAACGGAAAAGAGGATTCGGATAATGTCAGGGAGCTTAAGGATGAATACAATATTGATATACTGGCCTGCGACGGAGATTCCGACAAACCTCTTAGAACCGCCGAGGAGCTCGGTATCGGAACTATCGGCATCCATCTTGATAACTGCTCTTCATATCCCGATACATATCTGACTGCTGCAGTGTGGGATTTTCACTCCTTTTATGATGAGCAGATCAAAAACTGCGAGGAGGGTGTTTTCAGGGGAGAAAACCTGATCCTCGGGATCGATGAGGATGCCGTGGATATTGCCCCTTTGACAGAAAATGCCAAGGAAGGCATAGAAGAGAAGATCTCTTTGGAAAGAGAACTCCTGAAATCGAGAAAGACCGATGTGTTTTACGGCCCCATATATGACCGTAACGGTGAAGAAAGGGTGTTCAGCGGCGAATCCATGCCTGACAGGGAAGTATTTTATAATCAGAACTGGTATGTTTCCGGGGTGAAAATAGATGAATAAAGGAAAGCATTTTACCGTACATCTCCTTTTTGCACTGTTATTCATACTTATCTCTCTTGCACTTTACTATACTATCCTGACCTTCGGGGCAGGCAGCGGATCACATAAAAAAAAGATAGGCTTCATACTGGACGGGGATCTGAAGGACAACGGCTGGAATGAAAGTAATGCCGAGGGAATAGAAGCCGCCCGGGATAATCTGGATTTTGAACTGTTTCTCCAAGATAATATCGGGGGATCCGAGAGACGGCTCTATGATACCGTCAGAAGTATGGCTGACAAGGGCTGCAGGGCCATAGTTCTCAGCAGCGGAAATTTTGAAAGCATGATGGAAAAGTATTCCGCGGAATTCTCGGACATCACCTTTTTCTGCAATGCGTCCAACGCGGGGGTATTGAATTTTGTTAATTATTCCTCGAGGATTTATCAGGCCAGATATTTATCGGGTGTGATTGCCGGGATGATGACAGAGAGCAATGATCTCGGATATATCGGGGCAATTCCCGATGCCGAGGGAAACCGCGGCATAAATGCTTTTGCCCTTGGTGTCCAGTCCGTTAATGCGGATGCAAAGATACACGTGATCTTTACCGGAAGCTACAACGACAGCGGAAAAGAAAATGAGGCGGCTAAGCGGCTGATAAGTGAATTCGGCTGTGATATCTATACCGCCCACACAAATGTGAACAGTACGCTGGAAACGGCAAATAAAAATAAGGTACATTACATAGGCTGCCACAGACCCACCGGGAGCGAAAGCGAGCTTGCCAGCGTTGACACCGACTGGGAAAGGATATATACGGATCTGCTCAGGGAGTTTATGAAGGGCAACATTGTAAAGGAAAGCACCTACTGGTACGGACTCGAAGATGATTATGTGGGGCTTGGTTTTATTTCCGGTATGGTTCCGGAAAAGGTGAAGAACAGGGTTGAATCGGAGAGAAAGCGGATCGTGAAGGGAATGGATGTTTTCAGCAATATGATAAGGGACGATAAGGGTAACACACTTTGCCGTTCAGGTGAGATCATGCCTGATGTAAGGCTTGTTGACGATATGAACTGGTATGTCAGGGGAGTCGAAGTATTAGATGACAAGGATCAGTGAAAGAATAAGGATCGTAATAGTCTGGATCCTTTTCATAGTGGTATTCGTTGTGTCGGGTATTCTCCTGAATAAACGGCTTACCGGTATAATGCGGGGCTATATAGAGAGTCAGGTCTGCGAGCAGGCTGACCGTATGGCTTCCGTGGTATCCGAAAAACTGTACAGGGAAACGGATCAGCTGCATTATATCGCAAGGATCATCGAAAACCATGGCGGACATGTGGTTGATGCGGTTTCTTCCGACAGCATACACAGGAAAATGGGAGTCCAGACCCTTGCAGGCACTGCACTCAGCGGGGAGGCACTGGATGTGATGATCTTCCCCGGAATACAGGAGGCCTTCAGGGGAGTATCCTCCATAAGCTATATAAAAAATGAAGGGCTTCTGTTTTCTTCACCGGTATATAACAAAAAAAATGTGCGCTATGTTATCTATGAGCTGTTTGATGATTATGCCATGAAGGAAAACCTGTCCCTTCTTTCCGATGACAGCAGAAAGATAGTCATTACGACCAGAGCCGGGGATATCATTATGCCCTTCAGTGACGTCACGAATAATGAGGCTGCATATTTTGAAAGCAGAAACTACAGGGATATATATAATGACTTAAGCCAGAGAATGGAGCTTAATTCCTCCGCAGCAGGCTTCTATTCGGTTTCCGGAGAACGAAAGATATTTTTCACTGCGGATATTCCATACACACCCTTCCGTCTCCGGGGCTATATGGAGCCTGACATTATGACTGCCGGGATCCTTGACGCCTCCAATATCGTGGTATTCGCCTTTGTTTTTCTTCTGGTCCTTTATGCAATAGGCAGTCTGTATCTCATTATTGCCACGGAAAAGGCGGAGGAGAGTGATGAGCTGAGACTCGCAAAGCAGCAGGCAGAGGAAGCAAACCGTGCAAAGAGCGACTTCCTTGCCAGCATGTCACACGAGATAAGGACACCCATAAATGCCGTTCTCGGCATGGATGAAATGATCATCCGTGAAAGCGACAATGAGCATATCCTCGAATATGCCACAAATATCAATAATGCCGGAAAATCCCTTCTGAATCTCGTCAATGATATCCTGGACTTCTCAAAGATAGAGGCCGGGAAGATGGAGATATTGAAGGATGAATACAAGACCAGCTTTATGATCACGGATCTTGTGAATATGATCGCAGTGCGGGCACATAATAAGGGTCTGGAGTTCATAGTAAATGCCGATCCGGCTCTTCCCGCCGTGCTCTTTGGCGACGAGGACAGGGTGAAGCAGTGTATCCTGAATCTCCTTACCAATGCCGTGAAATATACCGAAAAGGGAAGCGTTACCTTTGATCTGAATTTCAGCAAGAACTCCGACAGGGATATAATCCTCGAAGTGAGCGTTAAGGATACCGGTATAGGGATAAGACCCGAGGATCAGGTGAAGCTCTTCTCACCCTTTGAGCGTGTCGATATGCAGAAAAACAGGAATATCGAGGGAACCGGTCTCGGTTTAAGCATTGTCCAGAATCTTTTGCATATCATGGACTCCAAGCTGGAGCTTAACAGTGAATACGGCAAGGGATCCACCTTCTCCTTCAGGCTGAAGCAGGAAGTGGCGGACTGGAAGAGCATGGGCAATTTTGCCGAGGCTTATAAAAAGTCAGTTCTCACGCAGAATAAGTATACGGAGCTTTTCAGGGCACCTGATGCGGCTATCCTCGTTGTGGATGATACGGAGATGAACCTTACCGTATTTAAAGGCCTTCTGAAGAAAACCAGGATCAATATCGATACCGCAACAAGCGGGAATGATGCGCTGAAGATGGTCCGCGGGCGTCATTATGATATGATGTTTATTGACCACCGCATGCCGGTAATGGACGGCATAGATACCTTAAAGGCCATGAATGAGCTAAAGGATAATAAGAGTCTGGGTGTTCCCTGTATTGCCTTTACCGCCAATGCCGGTGCCGGATCCAAGGAAAAATACAGAAAATATGGATTTGATGATTATATTTCAAAGCCCGTTTCACCCTCCGAGCTGGAGGAGCTCATAATAAGATATCTCCCTCCGGAGAAGATAGAGCTTATCGATGCGGATGAAGTTGCAGCTGAAGATGTCCGGGAGGAGATGCGGAATGAGGATCAGGATTTCATTAACGCCTATCAGGCTGCTGAGGGATTGAGCTACAATGTTGCTATAGCAAGCTGCGGGGATGTTTCGGTTCTGAAGGACTCCGCTATTACCTTCTATAAGACTATAGACGAAAGGGCAGCGGAGATCCGCGGCTTTATGGAGAAGGAGGAAGTGGCGGATTACACCATAAAGGTACATGCCCTGAAGAGCTCTGCGAGAATAGTGGGGGCTGTGGATCTTTCCATCAAGGCTGAGTATCTGGAGCGCTGCGGCAATGAGGGAAATATTGATGAAATAAAGAAGCGTACCGATGATCTTCTGACTGATTATCTGGCGCTTAAGAGAGTGATGTCCTTTATCTTTGCAGATTACCTCGATGCGGACGAAAGAGACAGTGAATCCGCCATGAAGGATCTGTTCAGGGAGGCACTTAGAAGAGAGACACTTATGCAGTTTATCCTTGATGTGAGGGAGGCCGCCGATGATTTTGATTTTGACAGGATACTTGCAAGTATCTGTCTTATCAAGGAGTATAAGCTCACGGACGAGCTGAAGGAGGAGCTTGGCCGCTTAAATGATGCTGCGGACAGATTTGATGATGTCAGGGTAAGGGAGATACTGGACAGGCTGGAAGTGATTCTTTAAATATATAAAATAATCAAGATAACCCACCACCTTTAGGTGGTGGGAATATCTTGATTTCGGGTGCGGGGTTATAAGCCCCGTACCCGGAGAGCTGCGTCAGCAGCGATTTTATAACGAGCAAAAAGCGAAGCGTTTGCGAGTTTAACTT
>CADCQV010000080.1 GCA_902803625.1 uncultured Lachnospiraceae bacterium | reverse complement strand
TTCGAAACTATTAAGCCCGTTCCGGTTTTTTTAGTTACACGGTGCCTGTCTATGCAAA
Source organism: uncultured Lachnospiraceae bacterium (assembly GCA_902803625.1). Classification (GTDB taxonomy): domain Bacteria; phylum Bacillota; class Clostridia; order Lachnospirales; family Lachnospiraceae; genus NK4A144. The sequence continues at coordinate 3,820 of CADCQV010000080.1, read as the reverse complement.
TTCAGCGTATAAGTCTTTATACGTTCTTCTTCTGAAAATGTCACAAAAACTTAATAAAGCTTCTTGAAACCGGTACAGTTTCTTCGAAAAAGAAATCGATCACTTTTTTTGAAAGGGGGCTAAGCGCCAGCATGGCAACCCTGTTGCCCGAGTAGTACTTACCCTTTATTGTCTCCACCATACAGTTGATCATATATATTGTTTCCCTGGGATCATCCGCAGAAGAATACAGCGCAGCTATCTTCAGCAGCTCATCATCTACGTTCTCCACGACCACATAGGCGCTTATCTTTCCGTCCTCTATTATGCAGAAGCTGGACTCTGTATCTGTTTTTTCTGATAAAAGCCCTCCCTCCGGGAGAGGATTCCCTTCGGATATACTCTTTGCCGTAGCGGCTTTCAAAAGCTTTTCATCGGTATCGGAGAAGCTTCTGATCTCGGCCTTTTCCGGTTTCTTCGCGCCTGCAGTCCGGAGATCTCTTATCGAACCCAGATAATACATAGGATAGTCTATATCCTCTTCTTCAAAATACATAGCCCGTAAGAATCCCGGAAGTGTCTCATTATCCTTATTCTCTATATTGAATTCCGCCCTGACGGCGACATCTCCTTCCTCGAAAATACCGTCAAGGCATTCTATAAGCGCCCTTCCGGCTCCGATCCCCCTTTTTTCCGGGTCTACGAAAAGAGAATCTATCATAAATACATCCTGGTCCATTGCACCCGCAAGCACCCCCATCACACCGTCCTTATCCACTGCGGCAAGAACGGTTATGGGAAGGGAGGCTTTCAAAGCATCCAAAGCCTCTCTTCCGATATACGGTGCAACTATATCGGCCTGTTCTTTTCCTGCTGCCAGGATCTTTATTTCACTCATTTTTACTGTTCCCCTTTCCTATTACCTGCAAAGCTTTTTATATCAGCTCAAATTTTTCAAACTGAAGGGCGCCGCTGCCCCGGTACTCAAAATAGAGGGATGCATTTTTTTCATTGATACACTCAACCGGTATTTCAAAGCGTCTCCAGAAATTTTCTTTTTCAATATGGACTCTTCCCCGTATCTCACCGTGAAGCCCGATACGGAATGATAGATCCCCGTTTACAAATCCCCTTAGCCATACTGCCACACTCTTAAGGTTTATAAGGTCAAAGTACTTAAAACCGCAGACCGTGCCGTTAACCATATTCGTGATATAGCCGTCATCTTTAAGATCATCAAGGCCGTCCTCTGTGATCCTCGGGAAATCAGGTCCCAAAAAGGTTCCGGGATCCCCGGTATAGGTCTGTACCTTCCCGCAGAACAGATTGCAGGCAAGATATGTGGGGTAAAGTCCCGGGTTCCTGAAATTACCGGACTCCGCCCCGGTGGAGGTCATTTCCGCCTGTTTTATCGCACCGTCCTCTTCAATCCTTATTCTCTCTATGCAGCCCTGCCGGCTGAAATTCGTGCCGTCGGTATGCCGGTGGTAAAATATGTATTCATCTCCGGATGACAGTCTGATAATGCCGCCGTGGTTATTGGCACCGTAAAAGGCAGGCATATCCTTATCCTTATACGAACCGATCCCGATATCGGTATTACTTACTATCACACCGCGATACTTAAAATCCTTCATAGGTGAAGTGCTCGTAGCGTAGCAGAGCTCATGACATTTTATGGAGGAATAGATAAGATAATATGTCCCGTCGTACTTTCTGATGGAAGGAGCTTCAAAGTATTCGTGATCCTCATAGCCCGTTCCGCTTGAATAGGGTTTGGAAGGAACAACGGTCCGGGGCTCACCGGTAACCGTAAGCATATCCTTATCGAGGGTAAGAACCATCATTCCGTGTCGTTCCCTGTTATCCGGCATGCAGAAACCCGAATAGAGATAGGTTATCTCACCCTCCGTAAGGACCGCAGGATCGAACATGGCTTCTTCACCGGGTCTTTCTCCGGCACGGACTCCGTCCTTATATCTTACATAGCCGTAAAACTCATATTTCCCCGCCGGGGTGTCACATCTCGCAACGGAGATATACGGCACCTTATCGAGGACATAATATAGATAATACTTTCCGTCAGGACCCCTTGTGACATCCGGTGCGTAAAGACACATAGAACCGTCCCCGTTGTCCGGGTCGTCGGTCTTTTTGTAGATCACACCCTCACAGCGCCAGTCCGTGAGATCCGTGATCGGGGCGGAATAGCATACATAATCAAGGAGGCAGTAGCCGCTCCCCTTAAATTTATCGTGAGAGCCGTAAACATAGACCCGTCCCTCAAATTCATGGGGCTCTCCGTCAGGTATATGCTCGCGGCTCGACAGATATGGGTTCATGCTTTCTCCTTTCTATGCCATCCAGCGTGCCCGCCAATGTCATCCAATGCGTCCATCAATGTCATCCTGAGTGTCCATCAATGTCATCCTGAGCGTCAGCGAAGGATCTTCTTCCCATTAATTTCCCACAACATCAAAAACCCTGTGCCTTGCAGCTCTTTCCTCAGGCTCCATACCCTTTATCCTGAAGAGCTCATTAACCGTCACAAAGTCAAAGCCCTTATCCTTCAGTGCGGGAATGATATTGTCCAGCGCCTCCGCCGTTGCCATATTATTCTCCATGTCATGGAGGAGTATTATGGCTCCGTCAACCGCCTGCCCAATGATCCGATCTGCCCTTTCCTCCGCCGTAACCCTTTCATCCCAGTCTTCGCAGTGCAGACCCCCGATAAAACAGAGGTCGATATTCTCATACATTTCTTCGCTGACTGCGAGATATGGCGGACGGAAAAACGAAGACCTCCTTCCCGTGATCTTATATAAGAGCTCTTCATTCTTCTCTATTTCATCGCGGATCTCCCGCGGTGAAAGCTTATCCATATAATAATGGTTCAGGGAGTGATTCTCTATCTCGAAGCCTCTTTCGAAGGTATCCCTGGCAATGGCCTCCGTTTCTGAATTTATATTTCTGCCTATCAGAAAAAAGGAGCCCGTCACAGCGTGCTTTGAAAGGATATTTAGCACTGCCGGCGTCACTTCCCTGTCCGGTCCGTCATCAAATGTTAATGCTACGTGTTTATTTCCCATACCTTATATTTCTATAATGATGTCGGGGTCAAAACCCGATGTCCGCCGGACATCGTGCGCCCCACTTCTTGCTCGTGTTGTTTGACGCCCAAAGTCAAATGGCTTTTTGAACAAGTTCAAACGCCATTTAGACTTTTGGCGTTTGTATCATAATAATACCAGTATGAAAAACCCGCCGCAACATCTGCGGCGGGTAAATGTTTCGTATTCCTTACTTTGCAAAATCTGTAACTCTGCTTTCACGAACGATATTGACCTTTATCTGTCCGGGATATTCCATCTCATCCTCGATACGCTTTGCAATATCGTGCGCCATGATAACCATGTCAGCATCTGTAACCTGCTCGGGAACTACCATTACCCGAACCTCACGGCCTGCCTGAATGGCAAAGGACTTTTCGACTCCCTTAAAGGAGTTCGTGATATCTTCAAGTTGTTTAAGACGATTCGTATAGGCATCAAGAGTTTCCCTCCTGGCACCGGGCCGGGCAGCCGAGATAGTATCGGCGGCCTGAACTATACAGGCGATAAGGGATGCAGGCTCCACATCGCCGTGATGAGCCTCTACAGCATTTATGACTATCGGAGACTCCTTATATTTACGGCAGAGATCCGCACCAAGCTGAATATGGCTTCCCTCCATCTCATGGTCTACAGCCTTGCCGATGTCGTGGAGCAGTCCCGCACGCTTGGCGATACGTACATCCAGCCCTATTTCGGAAGCTAAGAGCCCTGAAAGTATCGATACCTCA
>CADCQV010000079.1 GCA_902803625.1 uncultured Lachnospiraceae bacterium | reverse complement strand
TGAGGTATCTACATAAACATCCTCGGTAAAAGCTAGTCTCAAAGGATTTTTAAGATTTGTAGTATCTCCTGAAAGCTGGCTTTTTAAATTCAGATTGAAGCCGATCTTTTCACTGTTAGTCTTGGTGGCAAAATCCGGATCGGTTGACTTTATCCTGTACGGGCCTACTGCCGTACCGTCCTTTTTATCAAATGCAAGCATTCTGTCTGTTTCCGATGCTCCCGTAGCATCATGTGTATCTTCGACATTCAGCGCTTTCGTAAAGAAATCTTCCTTTGCCTTCTCATACACGTCAGCGGTCTCGCTGTCTTCCTTAGCACGGAAAATGGTTTCCCCGTTTGAATCCAGCATATCGGTAATTGACAATTTGAATTTAGTCTGATTCGTATCATAGCCAGTCTCTCCCTGCTTTACAGGAAGTAGCTTATATTTAACCGTGTATCTGTAGCCCTCATTATCATATATCTTCATATCCACAACCTGACCCGCTGCCTGTCCCAGAGCCTTGGAATTGGAATCCAGTATTCCGGTGAAATAGCCGTTTGTGGTAGCCTTGGGATCTGAAGTCTTGTTTTCGGGGCTCATGATCTTTAAGGGTACAAGAGAAGCCGTGCTGATCTCCTCGGCACCGGTGGTCTCATTTCTTATTACGTCATATCCTTGCACCGTGTAACCATTACTTGACATGCAGAGGGTTCCGTTGGCATCCACGGTGAAGGCTCCGGATCTCGTATAGAACTGCTGGTTTCCGTCGGATACTACGAAGAAGGACTCTCCGTTGATACGGATATCAAAGGGATTTCCGGTGGTCTCTGCGGAGCCGGGGCTGGTTATATTTGAATAAATGGATGCCATGCTTACACCGAGACCGATCTGCTTTGCATTTACACCGGCACGTCCGGTATTGTCATTGGGTCCCGATGCATTGGCCTTTGTCTGGTAAACAAGGTCCTGGAAATTAACCTGGGCTGACTTATATCCTACTGTATTTACGTTTGCAATATTATTACCGATAACGTCCATCCTGGTCTGGTGTGTCTTCAGTCCGGCAACTCCGGAAAAAAGTGATCTCATCATAAGGCAGTGCCCTCCTAATATTGTGAGCCCCTTAAGGGGCGTTTCTTATGCTATTACTGCGCCGTCTATATTGCTGAATACCTGGTTTTTTGTGTCGTTTGCGTCCATTGCGGTTACGACCGTGCTGCTTTCCGTATTTACTATGAACGCCAGATTGTCTATCATTACCAGAGAATCGTTTATTCCCTTTTTCTCTGCCCTTTCCATTCCGTTTGAAAGTCGGTCGAGCTGGCTTGCGCTTAAACTTATGTTCCTGTCAGAAAGTCTCTCTCTCGCGTGCTTTGAAAACTTGAGTCCGAAGTCCTCTCCCTGCTTTTCCGTAAGTATGTCGGCGAAGCTTTTCTGTCCTTCGGGAAGCTTTGCTGCTCCCGAGCCCTTCAGATTATACCGTTCGGTCAGCTCTTCTATGGAAGGGAATGAAGCTGTATTAACATCTACCTTTGCCATATCTTTCTCCTTCCTGTCATTCTGAGCGCCGGCGAAGAATCTTTTTTGGATCCCTCACTTCGTTCAGGATGACAGTCAAGTGTTTGCAGTTCCTTCTGCCTTAGCTGTTGATTCCTCTGCTCCGCTGTTATCTGCCGGAGTGCTGATGTCCTGACTGGTATCGGTCGTAAGCTTCTCTGCCGCATCCGTTATCTGCTCTTCTGTCGGTACCGTATTCTCTGTCGTCTCAGTGCTTGTATCTTTGTTCTGATTCGTATCTGAAGCACTCTCCGTATTCCGGTTTGTATCATTATTCTGTTCCGCTGCCGTAGCTGAAGCTGCTTCCTTGACCGTTACGTCGATACCGTACTCCCTGAACCTTGCCACATATGCCTCCATTCCCGCCTGTATATCGGCTGAAAGGAAGGTCTTCTGGTAGGCGCTCATTTCACTGAAGGTCTCATAGAGTGCCCTCATCCTGGGCTCGAAGCTTGATACGTTCGTTGTGGTGAGGTTGTTGACTCCCGGAAGCTGTCCGTAGCTATTAGCGAATTCCTGTGCGAGTGCCACCGCGTCGGCGTAGTCCGCATCGAATACCTGCTTGACATCCGAGAGATCATAGAGGACATCATTTACGGAAACCTTTACCTTGCTTCCGTTTACGGACACATAGTCAACCTTGCCCGTGATCTCCGAAACAACTCCGGTGGTTTCATTCAGGGATTCTATCGAAACAAGTGAACCCACCATTGCGGTTGCTCTTGATACCTCTGTGGTCTGCGCCACATTCTGCATCTGCTCAAGCTCGGAGAAGGTAGCGAGCTGTGCCACGTACTCCGTATTATCCATCGGCTGCAGCGGATCCTGATATTTAAGCTGCGCCACAAGAAGATTTAAGAACTGTTCCTTATCGACGGAGTCTGCCTTTTTATTCTTCTTGGCTTCCGCTTCCGCAGTGGAGCCGAGATTTGTTATCTGTCCGTCATTTACTATTGCTGAAGAACTCATATATTGTCCTTTCTGTCCTGCATTTAAGCTGAAAAGTCA
>CADCQV010000078.1 GCA_902803625.1 uncultured Lachnospiraceae bacterium | reverse complement strand
GCGTTCTGCATGGCAGGGATATGTATATCCATATATTCCATGTAACTACGGCTCATCATTATATCCACATTGAAGTCAATGGTCCTGCCGTCCTCTGTCTTTGCTTGGCCGTTTGCGTGGAAGGAGGTGTTCTCATATTCCTGATATGTGACAAAATGCATGGTATTACCGCCGAATAATCCCCCGGATATCCTTCCCATGATCATCTGGAATACACTGTTCTGAAACTCAGTTGCCTTCTGCCGCATATTTTTCTTTACGTTATTAAGATTATTGTAAGTAACAGGACAGTATTCCTGAATACCGGGCCCCTCGTTGTCACCCCTGGTATACGTATCAGAGCCGCTGCTTTTATTATCTTCCGAACTCACATAGCTGTTTGCGGTTTCATAAAAGCTTTTATTTACACCACCTTTCGCCCTGCTGCCGCTCTGCATGTAGTTTCTTGATGAAGACATTGTAATCGTGCTTTCTGCTATTTTCATGGTCTGCTCCTTTCTACTGTTTTTCTTATCCCCATTATTCCATTGTCATAAACAGTGCCTCATATGACGCTGCTCCCCCGGAAGGTGTATGTTTCATCATATTTGCCCTGCTTCTTGCGCCAATGATATCCTCAACGCTTCCGGAACCCTGTAAGGCCTTATTATCGAAATACTTTCTCTGGTTTAAGGAATTTAAGTATTTCCTCTGCAGGTATTTTGCCTGTAGCTCCTCATCAAGGAGTTCCTTCTGCTTACGTCTCTTTTTCTTTCTCCGTTCCTCCCAGAGATCATAGTCTTCAGGCGGCTCAAAATCTGCCTGCGGTGCACGGGTTGTAATCCCGCCCTTTCCGCACTCTGCGTTGTACATTGATCTTGCCCCCGCAGCCGTTCCGCCGTATATCTTGCTGAAACCGACTCCATGGTAATCGTCGGGTGCTGCTCCGAAATGCTGTACTATAAAAGCCCCTTTATCTCCCATAGCAGTGAAAGGATTGTTGACGGAGCGGTCTTCCTTCAGAAGCCCGACCACCCAGGCAGCATAATCCGGATCTTTCTTCATACTTTCCCATCCTTCACCGGAAATCAGGACGGTTTCCTCATCATATGGTCTTGAAGGATGATGCGGTATACTCCCTATTACTTCGCTTATCTTTTCCCTGAATTCGGCCATAGACATTTCTTCCATGTCTTCCGCTGAAATACCGGCCAGTGAAAGCACCGAATAACCTGACTCCACCCGTTTTTCCTGCGTGGCTTTGTACTGGGGTTTTCTGGCATAATAATCAGCCATCACAGTACCCCTCTGGGATTCCTTCTTTACTTTCTCTCCCTCCTTACTGTTCACCTTATCGGAAAAGGATGATCTGTCCGAATTTTTCCCATTAGTCTGATAACAAATCCGGCTGTTATAGTTGTAGGTTATGTCTGCTGCGCTTCCTGTCATAAGAATCTCCCTTCTTGTACAAAAAACAGCGTCTGTTTCAAATGCCCATTCCTTTGAACCAAGACGCTGTCCTTAGCCTTATTTCTTTCTAAAACCTTTATCGACCCATATAATACGCTACCAAACCTTATTTTCATGAACCGCATGTTTTTTGTAGTGAACTGCACTTGAGTTTATTCAGCCTCACTCGACCATCATCACATTTAAGATGAAATAAATCCCGTCCTCTTTAGTCTCCTGCCTGATCTCCAGATCCCCTTTATATTTACGTGCGGTATTCCTTATATTCCTTAAACCGTAACCATGGCTGCCTCCGTTTTTTGTCGTCTCCGGAAGCCCGTCTTCTCCAATTGCAACCCGTGCAGAGATCCTGTTTTTGACATTAATGATAAATACATTGTCCCGTCTTACAGACATAATGGAAATCCCGGAGGACTGAAGCCCTTTTGATGCCTCCAATGCGTTCAGGAGGGCATTATTAAGGATAACCGATATATCAAATACATTTACTTCAAAGCCCTCGGGATAATGGAAATCCGTTTTAAACGGTATCCCCTCTTTCCCACAGCTTTCTGCATATTCAGATAAAACCACATCGGTTATGACGTTGCCTGTCCTGACTGATCCCTGGATCCCGTCAAAATTTCCCTTCCACTCCCCGATATACTGCTTAAGTTCCGTGATATTTCCGTTATCTGCAAGAGCATTTATTACTGACAGATGATTGCCTATATCATGCCTTATGGAACGCATATCATCATACATCCCCTCTATCTGTCCGAAATGCCTTTCCATGTCAAGGATCTCCCTCTCCAGAGTTTTACCTGCAAACATCTCATCCTGTTTTTCCTTGATCTGTTGATAAAGAATGATTATCACAAGGATTGACAGATAGGACAGGATGCAGAACAGGATCCTGAAAGCATCCCCTGGAACATTTGATGTCCTGCTGCCGTTCTTGATACACTCCATCCATAAAAGAAAGTAGGAATACATGATCGGTCTTACCATAAGCATCGATCCGGCAGGGATAAGGAGCATTATGAATTCATTTAATGAAAGGTCATCCCGTTTCTTTCTGTAAAACTTCAGCAGTATGCGTATGGCAAAATACAGAATCAGAAGGGACATACCGAACTGGATCAGCTCCCATATAATAAGCTCAGCATATATGGCTGTAACATTCACCGTAAACAATTCCGTCTGCATTATCAGATCTTTTTCATAGCTCCCGATTTCCGTAAACATCTCAAATGGCAGCCATCTGATAAGGAGATATACAGTACACAGGAACACCTTCTGCTTCAGGTTCCTCTTATCATCCAGGATCCATAAAACGATAACCGGAATAACTATCGCGAGAACCGTCGTGAATCTCCCGAAGCCTTCCCATGCATCAATATATCTTCCCATCAGGGAAAAGCCCCAGTACAGAAAAGCCGCTGTGAAAGCGCCCTTCTTTTTCAGCACAAAGGGTTTAAGCCAGTATCCGTAAAGGAAAGCTGCCGCCGAGAAATAGATTTCCGTAATTGAATACATGAAAATGCTGATAAATACAGGAACTGTATCCATTAAAGCCCCTCCATTCTCGTCTGAAAGGACAGATACGCTTTTACAAGATTTTGGTATTTTCCCCTGGCAACTGGAATATCGGTTCCAAGTATTTCTACGTGCTTTGAATCATAGGATCTGACGTACTTAAGATTTATAAGATATGCCCGGTGGATCCTGAAAAAATTCTGTCCGGCCATTTTTTCCAGTTCAGATAATCTGCCGTAATATGAAATCCGAGCTCCGGTATTTTCGGAGCCGGATTTCAACGAGCGATTTCCTGCGGAAATTGCGAGTCTGTTCCGAGCTCCGGTATTTTCGGAGCCAGATTTCAACGAGCGATTTCCGTCTCCATCCACCATGTGAAGGACTATCATCCTGTTGAATACTTCAGCAAAAGCCACTTCCGAAAGTGCTACGCTGGTTTTTATCCCATCGGTCTTTATATTAATAATGCCGTAACCATATTTTTTATTATCCCGGGAATAGTCCTTTTCCTGCTTTTCAGCTTTTGCCTGATGGATCGACTTTTCTATTGTCTCCAGAAGCTTCTCCCTTTCAAAGGGTTTCACAATATACCGAAACGCATTTACTTCAAATGCATCAAAGACAAGCTCCGGGAGAGCCGTAACAAAGACAATCACTGTCTTCTTTCCTTTTTCCCGGAGTATCCTTGCCGCCCTCATCCCGTCAGTTCCCGGCATCTGAATATCAAGGAACAGGATATCGGCATCAAAGTCAGGGGACATAATCCCTTCCGCATCTTGAAAAATCTCTATTTCTATATCCTCCGACACTTCCCGAACACATCCGGCAATATAATCCCTGATTGCTTTTTCATCGTCACAGATTGCAAATTTCATAAT
>CADCQV010000077.1 GCA_902803625.1 uncultured Lachnospiraceae bacterium | reverse complement strand
TCGTGGTAGTGCCCCAGGGCAAGATAGTCTATATTTTTGTGTGCCCATGCATTTGGCCGTATGGTTCCGTGATAGAGGACTATATTATAATCAGACGGCAGAAGATCAAGCTCCGACGGATCGGAAACGCAGGATATGGTGATACCTTCGTCATATCTGTAGGTCTTTGTACGATCAAAGGTTTTCAGATTCCGGGGTATATCCTCCAGTGCTTTTAGAAAGGCCTCCTTCTCATGATTACCGGCAGTATAGTAAAAGTCTATACTCGGATTTCCGATTATACATTTTTCGACTATATCCAGGGTGGCCGGGTTTATACGGATACTGTCAAACAGATCCCCGACGATAAGTATCGCCTTCACATCATTCTTTGCTGCATACCTTACCATGCGGACGAAGGTCAGGAGTATCTCGTTTCGTCTCTCCTCCGCTTTTTTTTCGTCCTTTAATGCGGACATGGCGGCATCCAGGTGGATGTCGGAACAGTGTATGAGTTTCATCTGTTTTTACCTTTCTGTTTTTTAGGTCCTGCTTAAGATCCTTCGCTGCGCTCAGGATTACGATTTTCAAGGGAGTCCCAGCAGATAGTAAACCGCCGCGGAGGACAGTATAAACACTCCGCTCCCGAGATATATGGGCCGCACAGCGTTTTTGCTGCCGGAGTCCGCATAAAGCCCCGTAAGGAGCGCTGCAGGCAGTATTATCCACGCAATATACCTTAGATCCCCCGAGCTGAAATTCGGAACCGACAGCATAAGCCTGAGCTGGAAGAGTATCCCTGTAAGTATCAGTATACTCCAGAACACGCGTATTGGCACTTCTTTTATGAGCTTTCCCCGTAAATGCAGTATGAAAATAATCGAAACCGTGATAAAAAGAAGAGAACCTGAAATGAAAAGAAGCCAGGCAAAGGCTGTGATATAGGGGTTATAAATACCGTAATCATATTCACCCGTAAGCCCTGTTTTTATAAGCATCAGGAAAATATTGAACTCGTCGTAGGGGTTTCCGTTTTTTATCATACAGGCATACGGTGTCTGCGTCCTTACGTCGATGAAACGCTGAAGGAGGCTGTATCCGGACAGGTCTTCTCCCACCTCCGGCATATAGGTGAGGGGTACGTGAAAAAGAATCAGGTTTCTTAAGGGGAAGAACAGCCCTAAGGGAAAAACTATCAGGGCAAACAAAGCATATTCTCTGATACGTTTTAATAGTCTCTCCCGGTCCTTCCTCTCAGAAATAAGCCTGTTTAGCATCAGAAAAGCCGCCGCCGGTGCGATCAGTACTCCGGACAGCTTTGACATCATTGAAAGACCTGTAAAAAGCGCGGTAAGCAAAAGATCTGTAAGCCGGTCCTCCCTTTGCCATTTCAGTACGTAATAAACAGCCATCACAAGAAACATATGACTGAGCATATCATTATTTATACTGCCGGAAAGAAGGATGAGCACCGGATGAAAAGCCAGCAGCGCTTCCGCAAGATAAAGAGCCTTCCCCTTGAGCCCCATAAGAGCAAGGATCCTGAAGCCGTAAAAAATAAACACCATACTATAGATCAAGGTAAGGATCTGAAGGCTCTCACAGGCTCTGTCAAAGTTCATGCCTCTTAAAAGGCTTATCTTCAGCGCTGCTGCTGCAATGATGTGGTGAAGCAGGGGCTGGAAAAAACCCCATCTTGTGGTAGGGTCAAAATCAGGAAGCCGTCCCTCATTCAGGAGATACTCTATCAGAGCCGCCTGTCCTATGCCCTTCCTGTTTCCGAAGCCTATTACATCGTGCTGCCTGACCCAGGTATCGGTGTAGGTTATGTAAAAACTATGGAGAATAAGTGAGTTTAAGAAGATCAATAGCGGCAGGAACAGATCCTTTTTCTTTAATACCTTTCCCGCAGCGTAGGAAACAAGTACGCTTCCCACACCAAGGAGAATGATAAAAACCAGGTATTCCCTTCTGGATAGATCCATAATACCGCTCTGCCCCATCAGTTGAACATTACCACTTCTTCCTGCGGCGGTTCCGCAGCCTCGACCGAGTCAGCTATGAGAAAGGGAACCGGTCCCTCGACACCGGGCATCTTTGCTGCCCTGACAGTAGCAGTCACGGTTATAAAATCCTTTTCCTTCAGCTCCTCCGCATGCTCATATCTGCACTGGAAACCGACAAACTGTATGTCCGCGGCGCAGCAAGTCATGGCAAACCTGCCCGGGACAAAGATATCCCTGTCCCTTTTTTTCGGGAAATATACCTGCCCCTTAAAACGGACTCTTTTCCCTATGTAATTATCCATGTGGTCAAAGGAATCTATATACCAGATACCAAAATCATCATCCTCGATATCAATGAGATCAGCATTCAGGTCATAGGGCAGTTCTTCCCTGATATTGTTGTTTATGCTGCCGTCAGTCATCTCAAAAATAACCTGGGCACGGCGGTTCTTGGCCCTGGCCGTTCTCTTGAAGCCTGCAAGATCTCCGTTCTCTGCCATTTCCTCCGTACATCTGTTGAACAGAATGAGATCCGAATAGGTGAACTGGTTTAACATCAGCATCTTCATATTATTCAGATGATCTGTGTATGTGGAGGCATCAACGGCAGCTATGCCCTCCGCCACAAGCCAGTTTTCCGGCAGAGCCTCCACCAGAGCATCCTGGTCCCACATACCGTTATATTCTATGATGACCCTGTCCGGCTTCAGCTTCTTATCTATTTCGAGAAAGCGCTCCTCACTTATCTCAGACTGTTCCTCTATATTTACCGTCTTGAACTTATTGACCTGAAGCTGTTCCTCATCTATCTCCTTAAGCCCTTCCTCACACAGGATATAAACGGTCTTTTTCCCGTCCCGGAACTGACCCTCCTTCATGGTCTCCATAATGAAGCTGGTCTTGCCCCCCTCCAGAAAACCGAAAAACAGATATACAGGTACTTCCTTACTCTTAAACATTGAAAAGCTCCCTTAAAAGGTCTTCCTTTATTCCTGAACCGATAACACAGATACGTCCGGTGTAGTCTGCAGAACCCTTACGGATCTCGTACTCTCCGGGTGTAAGATCAAAGTGTATCCATTCACCTCCGTTTTTGTCCGGAACATAGCCCTTGGCTCTCAGCACCATTCCGTAGGCATCTCCCTCCTTAAGCTTCTCAAGGATAGCCCTGATCTCATCCTCGTCATACTTTCGTGCGGTCTCCTCGCCCCAGCTCTGGAATACCTCGTCCGCATCATGATCGTGATGATGGTGGTGATGGTCATGGTCGTGATGGTGCTCGTGGTGATGATCGTGGTCATCATCATGATCGTGATGATGGTCGTCCCCGTGATCATGCTCATGATCATGATGATGGTCATGGTCGTGATGATGATCGTCCCCGTGATCGTGATCATGCTCATGATCGTGGTCGTGATGGTGATGGTGATGATCATCCTCATCATGAGGCTTTGACATAATCTCCTCAATGAGCGAATCCACCAGGGTATGACCCTTTTCCATTGCGGAAAGTATCTGGTCTCCCTTTAATTCATCCCAGGGAGTGGTTATAATGACTGCCTCTTTATTATGCTCCCGAAGAAGCCTGTGGAGCTCGTCAAGCTTTTCCTGCTTCACAGACTGGCTGCGGCTTATTATGATGGTTCCGGCAGTCTCCACCTGATTATTAAAGAACTCACCGAAGTTCTTCATATACATCTTTGCCTTATTGCCGTCCACAACGGTGACCATGCTGTTTACCTTCAGCTCATCCCCGTCTGCTCTCTCCACTGCTCTTGCCACATCGGAAAGCTTTCCGACTCCGGAGGGCTCTATTACTATCCTTTCGGGATGATACTTTTCCACCACTTCCTTCAGGGCAGTACTGAAATCTCCCACAAGAGAGCAGCAGATACAGCCGGAGTTCATTTCCGTGATATTTATCCCGGCGTCCTTTAAAAAACCTCCGTCAATACCGATCTCCCCGAATTCATTTTCTATAAGCACCACCTGCTGTCCCTTAAAGGACTCTGCGATAAGCTTTTTTATCAGGGTGGTCTTCCCTGCTCCCAAGAATCCCGAAATTATGTCAACCTTTGTCATTCTTCAACACTCCTTTCCAGTATTTCATCTATCACTTCATAAATCTCGTCCCTTCCCGATTTATCCGGGGCGGAAAAGGGGATTATCCTTACTTCGGTTTTCAGCTGTGCTTTTAAGCTGCTACTAAGGCTCCCGAGCCTCTTTATCTTTTCCTGCCTTTTTACCTTGTCGGCCTTTGTGGCTATGACTATGGGCTCGAAACCGGAGGACTTCATCCAGTCCAGCATCATGAGGTCGTCCTCATTCGGATCTCTCCTGATGTCCATAAGGAGAAATATGGCCCGTAAGTCCCTCGATGCAGCAAAGTAGCCCTCTATCATTGGCCCCCATTCGGCCCTGAAATCCGTCTTAACCTTTGCATAGCCGTATCCCGGCAGATCCACGAAATAAAACTCATTATTGATATGATAAAAATTCATGGTCCGGGTCTTTCCCGGTGTCTCCGAAACCCTGGCATAGTTCCTGCGGTTCATAAGAGCATTTATAAGGGTTGATTTCCCCGCATTGCTTCGTCCGGCAAAGGCTATCTCCGGCTGCCCCGTTACGGGAATGGTCTTCGTGGTGACACCAATGACCGTTTCCAGTTCCACATTTTTTATGATCATTTCTTCCCGCTGCCCGCTCTGCTCCTCTTTGCTGCCGGTTTTTCAACAGGCATTTCCACGAGGGCTCTTTCCAGTACTTCCTCTATTCTCTTTACATATATGATATCCAGTCCTTCTGTGATCTCCTCGGATATCTCTGAGAAATCCCGCTTATTCTTTTCGGGAACAAGGACTGTCTGCATCTTTGCATTTTTCGCGGCAAGCAGCTTTTCCTTCAGACCGCCTATCGGAAGAACATTGCCCCTGAGGTCTATTTCCCCGGTCATGGCAATATCACCCCTTACCGGGGAGTCGGTTGCCACGCTGAAGAGAGCCGTAGTCATTGTTATTCCCGCGGAGGGACCGTCCTTCGGAACCGCGCCCTCAGGAATATGAAGATGGAAATCATGGCTCTTAAAGTACCTCGCATCCTTTCCGTACTTCTCAGTCATGCTCCGTACAAGCGTAAAGGCTATATTTGCCGATTCCTTCATCACGTCTCCCAGCTGACCCGTAAGGGTAAGGGCTCCCTTTCCGGGCATCTCATTTACCTCTATCTCAAGGGTCACACCGCCCACGCTTGTCCAGGCAAGACCCCGGACTATGCCTATCTCCGGCTTCTTTGCCTCATCCTCCGGAAGGTATTTTACGTTTCCGAGATACTCCTCCAGATTTTTCGCGTTGACCGAGATATGGCTTTTTTCCTCTGAATAAACCTTTCTCGCGGTCTTTCTGCAGATCTCGCCTATCCTGCGCTCCAGGCTTCGCACCCCGGATTCTCTCGTATAAGAGGTTATCATAGCTCTTATGGCGGAATCGTTTATCCTCAGGTTACTTCTCTTCAAGCCGTTCTTTTTCAGCTGCTTCCCGATCAGATGCTCCTTTGCTATATGAAATTTCTCATTTTCCGTATAGCCGGACACCTCAACCACCTCCATCCTGTCAAGAAGCGGCCCCGGTATGGTATCAGTGGTATTCGCTGTTGCGATGAAGAGAATATCCGATAGGTCAAGAGGCACCTCAATATAATGATCCCTGAAGAACCTGTTCTGCTCCGAATCCAGCACCTCCAGAAGAGCTGAGGCTGTTGCTCCATGATATTCCGAACTTATCTTGTCTATCTCATCCAGAAGTATGAGTGGGTTTCTGACCTTTGCATGCTGCAGTCCCTTTGCGATGACTCCGGGCATAGCTCCCACATAGGTTCTCCTGTGCCCTCTTATCTCTGCCTCATCCCTCACGCCTCCCAGGGATATGCGGATATACTTTCTGTTCAGTGCTTCCGCAATGGATTTCGCTATGGAGGTCTTTCCGGTTCCGGGAGGGCCCACGAGCAGTATTATGGGACTCTGGCCCTTTTCGGTAAGGTTTTTCACAGCCAGGAATTCCAGCATTCTCTCCTTTACCTTCTTCAGCCCGTAGTGATCCCGCTCAAGTATCCGCTCTGCATTGTCGAGGGATTTATTCTCTTCTGACTCCTTATTCCAGGGCATGTCAAGAAGCGTCTCAATATATACCTGCTCCACTCCGCTTTCCGAAGATCCTGAAGGAATATTGGTAAACCTGTCGATCTCCTTTTCTATATGCTCCTTCACCTCCTCGGGAGCATCCAGCTTTTCCAGTGCTTTTCTGTATTTATCAGCCTCTGTCTCAGGCGAATCATCTCCCAGCTCCTCCCTGATATAACGGAGCTGCTCCCGGAGCACATAGTCCTTCTGATCCTTCTCAACCTTTCCGTTGACCTTTACGGCAAGCTCGGAACGGATACGGGCCACATCCAGCTCCTCTTCCAGTATCCTGCTCTCTTCCTCATATCTTTCCGATATCTTCAAGGATTCAAGGATATGCTGCTTCTTTTTGTTTTCCAGCGGAAGATTTGCTATGATGGCATCCATCATATCCCCGAGATCCTCTATTTCCAGAAACTGTGCTCTGAAGGTCTTCCCTGTCCTTGGAAAGAATGAAATGTATTCCCAGAAGCGCTGCAGGATCTCCCGGCGCATAGCCTCAGCCCTCTCAGGAGTTACATCATTAAGCTCCTCCCTTGTATAAGTCCTCACATCGGCCTTTCTGAGCTTCTTGCTCCCGCTGAAGGAAATGATCTCCGCCCTTTCCTTACCTTCAACCATTATGCGTGAGATACGGTTTGGCATCTTGATAACCTGCTTGATACTCACAAGAGTGCCTATGGTGTTGATGTCCTCATTCTCTATGGTTTCCTTGTCGGGATCCTTCGGTGTAGCGACCAGAAGCTCCTGGCTTCCCGTCATTGCAAGGTTCATGGCATTTATGGATATTTCTTCGGAAATATCAAAGTGCATGATCACATTCGGCATAATCGTGAGATCCCTTAAGACTATGCAGGGTAATCTCATCAGTTTTTCTTTTTTTTCCGTCTTATCCGTCTTTTCTGTCTTTTTTCTCATATTCTTTATTTCCACTATGAATTGAACTGCGCCCTGTCACTATGTTATGCTTACGCCCTCAGAATGACATTAAGGGTGGAAGCCGAAGCCTCCACCCCTCGTTAACATTACAGTTCTCTTATTTTGCTTCCTTTTGTTCTCTGTCGTAATGAACCAGAAGAGGCTCTGCCGTTCCCTCAACGGCCTCCTTTGTCACTATGACCTCCTGGACGCTGTCGTCTGACGGAATATTATACATTACATCCATCATTACGTTTTCGACTATGGATCTCAAGCCCCTGGCTCCCGTCTTTCTCTCCAGAGCCTTATCCGCTATCGCTTCCACCGCGGCTTTTTCTACAGTGAGCTTCACGTCATCCAGCTCCATAAGCTTCACATACTGCCTGACCAGAGCGTTTTTCGGTTCAGTAAGTATGCTTATCAGAGCGTCCCTCTGCAGATTATCAAGCGCCACCGTAACCGGAAGTCTTCCTATCAGCTCAGGGATCAGTCCGAATTTATTCAGATCCTCGGGCAGAACCTTGTGGAAGGCTTCTCCTATCCCGGACTCCTTACCGGAGCCTATCACCGCATTGAAGCCTATGGACTTCTTATCGAGTCTGGTCTCTATTATCTTGTCCAGACCTTCAAATGCCCCGCCGCAGATGAAGAGGATATTTGTCGTATCTATCTGTATAAGCTCCTGATGGGGATGCTTCCTGCCTCCCTGGGGTGGAACGGAGGCGACGGTTCCTTCCAGGATCTTCAGCAGTGCCTGCTGTACGCCCTCTCCCGAAACGTCCCTTGTAATGGAAACATTCTCTCCCTTTCTGGTAATCTTGTCTATCTCGTCTATATAAACGATCCCGATCTGTGCCCTTTCCACATCATAGTCCGCAGCCTGTATGAGCTTCAGAAGGATATTCTCCACATCCTCTCCCACATAGCCTGCCTCGGTGAGACTGGTGGCATCCGCTATGGCAAAGGGAACATTCAGAACCTTTGCGAGTGTCTGGGCCAGCAGTGTCTTTCCCGATCCGGTAGGTCCGAGCATCAGAATATTGCTCTTCTGCAGCTCTACGTCCGATTCTTTATTTGAAAGTATCCTTTTGTAGTGGTTATATACCGCTACAGACAAAACCTTTTTCGCTTCGTCCTGGTCCACCACATACTCATCCAAGAATTCGTGGATCTGTCTGGGCTTCAGGAGGTTTATCTCCGTTTCATTGCCGAAGGATAATTCCTCCATCTCCTCGTCCAGAATGTCTGCGCAGATGGCAACACATTCATCACAGATATATGCTCCGTTCGGGCCCGAGATCAGCTTCGTGACCTGATCCTGGCTTTTATTGCAGAAAGAACATCTTATCTTTGGTTCATTTTTTGCCATTTACTTATCCTTTGCCTTTGCTGCTTCCTCAGCGGCCACTCTGGAAACCACGATCTCATCTATGATCCCGTACTCCTTTGCTTCCCCGGCAGTCATCCAGTTGTCCCTTTCAGTGTCAAGAGCAATGGTTTCAAGGGGTTTGCCTGTATTCTGGGAAAGTATCTTATTCAATCTTTCCCTGGTTCTCAGGATCTGTCTCGCTGTTATCTCGATCTCGGTCGCCTGCCCTCTTGCACCGCCTGAGGGCTGGTGTATCATAATCTCCGCATTCGGAAGAGCAAGCCTCTTTCCTTTTGTTCCTCCCGCAAGAAGAAAAGCTCCCATGGATGCTGCCATTCCGAGACAGATCGTGGAGACATCGCATTTAATGTAATTCATTGTATCATAGATCGCAAAACCCGCCGTTACCGATCCTCCGGGAGAATCAATGTAGAAGTGGATATCCTTATCGGGATCCTCCGCCTCCAGAAACAGCATCTGCGCAACTACCAGTCCTGCGGTCTGGTCGGTAACCTCATCGCCGAGAAAGATTATACGCTCCTTTAAAAGCCTGGAATAAATATCATAGGCCCTCTCCCCGCGGTTAGTTGTCTCTATGACTGTAGGGACCAGCATGTCATTCACCATCCTTCTTCTTTGATTTCTTTTCTGCGGTTTCCTTTGCCTGTGAGATAATGAGATCAACGGCTTTCTGCATTCTGATATCATGACGGATGTTTTCCTTTTCTTCATCCATCATCATTTCCTTCAGCTTGTCGGTCTCCATTTTGTACTGGGAAGCCATCTTTTCCACTTCCTTGTCAAAATCCTCATCCGTGGACTCAATGCCCTCTGCATCCGCAACGGCCTCAAGAACCAGACGGCTCTTTATGTTCTTTTCCGCCTGTTCCTTCATCTGATCCTTTAATCTTTCCCGGGTCATGCCGGTATACTGCATATACATTTCAAGGCTCATTCCCTGGGAAACGATATTACGGGTAAAGCTGCGTACCAGGCCGTCAGCCTCCGTATCGATCATAGCCTCGGGAATATCCATCTTTGAATCCTCTATTATGGCTTCCAGAAGCTCATCCTCTTTGGCTGCTTTTGCCTCGTTTTCCTTTCTCCCGGCAATGCTCTTCTTTATATCTTCCCTGTATTCATCAACGCTGTCAAAGCCCTTATCCGAAGCATAATCCTCATCCAGAGCGGGGATCTGCTTTTCCTTGATGCCCTTTACGGAAACCTTGAAAAGTGCTGCCTTTCCCGCAAGGCTCTTCTCCTGATAATCCTCAGGGAATGTGACGTTCACTTCCGTATCATCACCGATGTTCTTCCCGATAAGCTGCTCCTCAAATGTATCTATAAAGGAGTGGGAGCCAATGGTCAGATCGTAGTCTGTTCCCTTGCCTCCGTCAAAGGCAACATCATCCACAAAGCCCTCAAAATCTATCGTGGCGATATCCTTGTCCTTTATCGCACGGTCTGTAACGGGAACTATCCTGGAATCCCTTTCCCGCTCTTCCTCTATCCTCTTGTCGATCTCCTCGTCCGAAACAGAGGTATCGATCTTTGTGCACTTGACACCCTTATATTTGCCGAGCTCAACCGGGGGCTTTAATGCAACCTCCGCCGTAAAGATAAAGGGCTTCCCGGCCTCTATCTGAACTATATCCACTTCCGGACGGGATACTATTTCCAGCTCCTTATGCTCCTTTATCTCATTGCTGTATGCCTCCGGAATAAGTTCATTTGCCGCTTCCTCAAAGAACACTCCTTCGCCGTACATCTTTTCTATAAGCTTTCTGGGAGCCTTTCCCTTTCTGAAACCGGGGACAGTGATCCTTCCCTTCTGCTTCTGATAAGCACTCTGACATGCCTTCTCAAAATCCTCAGCGGAAGCCTCTATCGTGAGGCGTGCCATATTATGCTCCAAATTCTCAACCTGTAAACTCATTTCCTGCCTAAGCCGCTCCTTTCTGTCAACCGTTATCCCACCACTCAATGTGAGCGGCGTCAACCCTTTGGTGGCGCTTCATTTAATCATAACCTTGGAATTATACCATAAGGGCGCTGAATTAATCAATATTGTACCTTACTTAATATTTCCTCCGCCTTTTCCTTCCCGAGGAGTGCTTCCAGCACCGCTCCGCCAAATTCTACCGAAACACCCATGCCTCTTGCGGTTATAAACCTTCCGCTTATTACTGCCTTTTCTCCGGCTGCAATCTCGGCACCCTCGAGGAACTTTTCGTTTCCCGGAAAGCAGATGGCTCTTTCACCCTTCAGGAGACCAAGCTTTCCGAGTACCCTCGGAGCCGCGCAGATAGCGGCTATCAGCTTCTTTTCGCTGTCTGCCTTTTTCAGGAGAGTAAGAAGCTTTTCACAGCTTTCCAGGTTTTCCGTACCCTTGCCGCCTCCGGGAAGAAGCAGCAGGTCCATCTCACCAAAATCCACTTCCTCAAACAGTTTATCCGCTTTTATGATAATGTCGTGGCTCCCGTGGATATCACAGCTTCCGCTTATTGACACGGTGGTTACCTCCACTCCGGCCCGTCTCATCATATCAACCGGCGTAAGACCCTCTATCTCTTCAAATCCATCTGCTAAAAATACTGCTGCTTTTTTCATTGTGTGCTCCTTTCTGAGCGCCATATAGGCGTTTTTGTACTGCCGTTCCCCCGTCACATCTTTTCCGAACCAGTCCGGAGCCTTGTAGGCAAGAGCCT
This sequence comes from uncultured Lachnospiraceae bacterium, assembly GCA_902803625.1. Taxonomy (GTDB): domain Bacteria; phylum Bacillota; class Clostridia; order Lachnospirales; family Lachnospiraceae; genus NK4A144. The sequence continues at coordinate 3,921 of CADCQV010000077.1, read as the reverse complement.
CCTCCTCACTGTCAAACTCAACCTCGGAAAGTATCAATCCCTCATAGGGGGCATCGAAAACATCGAGCTCTATGGTCAGTCCATCCTTCTCCGGAATGAGGTAGCGTTTCTTCCGTATCAGCCTTCCGTCCCTTTTTTCCTTCAGGTGTTCATAGGAATCCCTGTCAAGGGGGAGGTTGTATTCCGAATGGGAAAGGTCATTATTTCCTTCGGTCCCCCGGGCGCCCTTGTAGGTCAGGTAATACTCCCCGTTTTCCCGTCTGACCCTCACTGTAGGGGATACGGACAGATAGGCCTGCTCAATAATGAGACAGCTGTATTTCCCGGGATCAAAGGGAAGCTTGTCTATGAGCCATTTTCGTTCGATTTCTACGTTTTTCAATGGATGTGTTCCTCTGCATATGTCATTCTGAGGGCTTTAGCCCGAAGAATCTTTTCTTCTATATAATTTCACCATCTCGGAGATCCGCTTAACTGTCTTCTTCGTAAGCTCGTTTTTCTTCATACGCCACTTCCAGTTATCCCCGAGAGTCGAGGGCGTATTTATCCTGGCTTCGCTTCCAAGTCCCAGAAAGTCCTGCACCGGAATGATACAATAGTCTGAAACACTCATCATCGCAGCTCTTATAAAGCTCCACGGGATCTCCTTTTCCGGTACATTTCCGATATCCAGATATTTATCCGCAAAGCGCCTGTCCTTTTTTGACAATGATCTGTACCACCCCCGGCAGGTGTCATTGTCATGTGTTCCCGTATAGATCACGGAATTCTTTACGATATTGTGGGGCAGATAATCGGAATCGCCGCCTGCGTCAAATGCAAACTCCAGGATCTTCATTCCTGGATATCCGGTTCTTTTGAGCAGCCTCCGGACCGAAGGTGTAAGAAAACCAAGATCCTCCGCGATAACCTCTTTGTCCCCCAGCTCTTTTTTCATCCTGTCAAAAAGAGCGTAGCCCGGTCCCTTTTCCCAGTGTCCGTGCTCTGCGGTCTTATCGCCGAAGGGAATCGCGTAATACTCGTCAAATCCCCTGAAATGATCTATCCTCACAACATCATAGAGCTCAAAGACCCTCTTTAAGCGTTTCATCCACCACTTGAAGCCTGTATCCTTGTGGTACTGCCAATCATACAGAGGATTCCCCCAAAGCTGCCCTGTGGCGGAAAAGGCGTCCGGAGGACATCCTGCCACTGAAACCGGCTGCAGATCCCTGTCAAAGCGGAAAAGCTTCGGATTTCCCCAGGCATCGGCACTGTCCGCAGCAACGTATATGGGAATATCACCGACTATTTTTATTCCCCTGTCATTTGCATATTTCTTTAGCTTCCTCCACTCTTCCCAAAATTCAAACTGCAGGAATTTGTGAAACAGTATTTCCCCGGAGTATTTTTCCCGCGCCTCTCTTATGTCCTTCTGCTTTCGTATTTTTATGCCTTCATCCCAATCTGTCCAGGAAGCTCCCTTTCGCGCGGTCTTTATCGCCATAAATAAGGCATAGTCATTAAGCCATGATCCATTCCTTCTTTCAAAGCTCCTGAATGCCTTATTTTCGCTGATCCCGCTGTTCCGGAAGGCCTTTTTCAGCATTTTGAAGCGGTTTTCGTTCAGCTTCTCATAATCGATATATCGTTCATTTCTCCCGAAATCATACTTTTGAAGCTCTGTTCTCCTTATCCACCCCTTTTCCACGAGGGTTTCGGGATCGATAAAATACGGATTCCCCGCGAAGGTTGAAAAGGATGAATAGGGACTGTCCCCGTATCCCGTAGGCCCCAGCGGAAGCAGCTGCCACAGTGAAAGGGATGCTTCACTTATCCTGTCCACAAATTCATAGGCTTCCTTTGAAAAGCATCCTATTCCGTGATCGGACGGAAGTGAAGAAATACTCATCAATATACCGGCTGTCCTCATTAAACCTCCTTTTCCCCATCAAGAAGCGTTCCTGCCACAAATCCGGCAGTTCCCGCCGCTATTGCAAAATCCCCCAGATTGTATACATACCTGCCCTTAGGAATATAATCTACCACATAATGCCTGATAAGTCTGTCCAGAGTATTGCTGAAGCCCCCGGCAGTAAGCAGGGTCCAGCCGGCTTTCCTGACCCTCTCCATTACCGTGTCATCCGGCAGGAAAAAGATCATGGAAATACCGAAAACCGTAAGGACAGCTGATACTGCCCTTACGATCTCCGGTCTGTTCTTTAATCTCTCTCCGGCAAAGCCGCTGTTCCTGACTACCTCCCTGTACTTTTCGGGATGCAGCTCAGCATGGAGCTTCACTGACTGATCGATAGCCGTTATAAATGCTCCCGTCAGGATATACTTCGTGTTCTTCAAGCTCCATAACCCCCTTAAGGTCTATTATAGGCCCGCCCGTTCCGTTTACATAATCTTCCGTAATGGTCACCCGTCCGATGTTTTCGTCCTTCGGAACCTGGAACATGATATCCAGCATAAAATCCTCTATCACGGAACGCAGTGCCCTTGCGCCGGTATCCCTTTCCATAGCCTTCTTCGCTATGGCATGCATGGCCTCATCCGTAAACCTTAGGCTCACGCCGTCCATGGAAAGCATCTTTTCGTACTGCTTTATGATGGCATTTTTCGGCTCTTTCAGTATTTCAACCATCATATCCTCCGAAAGACCCTCCATGGGACAGATCACAGGGAGACGTCCTATGAATTCCGGTATCATCCCGAACTCCCTTATGTCATCGGCCGTAACCTTTTTCAGTATGTTCTTTTCCTTATCCCACCTGTCCTTAAGCTCCGCATTGAAGCCTATGGAGGTCTCCTTTGAAAGACGCTGCCGGATTATCTCGTCAAGATCCGGAAAGGCTCCGCCACAGATGAAAAGTATATCCTTGGTGTTTATCTTTACCATAGGCACCATCGCGTTCTTGCTGTTGGCACCCACCGGAACCTCAACCTCCGCACCCTCCAGAAGCTTCAGCATCCCCTGCTGAACGGATTCGCCGCTCACGTCCCTCGTACGTGTCTCTTTTTTCTTTGCTATCTTGTCTATCTCATCCACAAAGATTATTCCGCGTTCCGCCCTGTTCACATCATTGTCGGCTGCTGCCAGAAGCTTTGACACCACGGACTCTATATCATCGCCTATATATCCCGCTTCCGTAAGGCTCGTGGCATCGGCTATGGCAAGGGGAACATTTAGGAGCCTTGCCAGGGTTTTCACCAGATAGGTTTTCCCGCAGCCTGTAGGACCGAGGAGCAGGATATTTGACTTTTCCAGCTCCACATCATTATCGTCCTCGATATCCGCCTGCACCCTTTTGTAGTGATTATAGACCGCAACGGATATGGTCTTCTTCGCATGCTCCTGCCCCACCACATATTGATCCAGCATTTCCTTCACCCTGTGGGGCTTTTCTACCTTCGAAAAATCAAATTCCTTCTTCATATCCTCCTTGGAGGATTTTTTGATCTTACTCCGTCCCATCATCGGTCCGAAGCCGTTTGTGATATCGGAAAGATTGAGAAAGGAAATATTGGGAATACCGGGGAATCCGTAGGGTGTCCCTTCTCCGGGATCACCGTCCTCCTTTGTGTCGATATTCTCTTTTTCCTCTTCCCCGGGCTTTTCTGATACCGCGATCTTTTCCGCTTCCTTATCCTTCACAGCGTCATCCTGCTTCTCATTGGCCGGCTTAACCGGAGGCACAAAGGCAGATCCGTTAAGGAACAGGTTCGACAGATCAATGGAGCTCACCTGCTCCATGGTTTTTCTTAAGCAGTCCTGACAAATATTGATGCCGTTTGGCATACGGAAAAGATCCTTTTTTGAAGTTATGGTCCGTCTGCAGATATAGCAGATCTCGGTGATCTCATCGTCTGCATCTTTATTTATATATTCATCGCTCATTACTGTTTCTCCGTTTTCTCTTGCGGTTAGAAGATTCT
>CADCQV010000076.1 GCA_902803625.1 uncultured Lachnospiraceae bacterium | reverse complement strand
GGGATCAGGCTTTGCTTTTCCGAAGAAGGGTATCTCGTGGTAATAGCTGATGCGGAAATCCCCCTTTGTCTCCTCTAAATAGACCATGGGCTCGTTATCGGAAGCGGTAACTACCTTCCCTGCGGATGCATTTCCGCCGCTGCCGCCTTCATCATCTTTTTTCTCATTTTCCTTCTTCTCATCCACATAGGTCAGGTACCAGTATGAGAAGCTGTCCGTCTCTGCCTTGATCTCTGTTCCCGTACCGGAATTCACTATCTCCACTGTCCCGTCATTGAGGATATGTATGAGGTAATATGTTCTTATTACGCTGTCGTCGGTATTTTTCATATCCACCGGGACCGTAACGGTAAAGGTTATCTTCCCTGATCCCTGCGTAGGTTCAGTCGTTTTCTTTTCACTGCCCTCTACCTGCACGAGAAGCCCAATATCCAGCATCATTCCCGTTGCTTCAACTGTTCCGCCGGTTTTTTCCTTTATCTCCTTATCCGCTTTCTCCTTATTGGCTTTTAGTACATTATTTTCCATATCAATAATGCTTTCCTTTACTGAGATGGATATGGTGAATTTTGCACCGTCAGCCACCCTTTTCTGCTCCTCTTTACTAAGGCTGTTGAAAAGTGAAACAGCAACATCATCGGGGATCTCTACCTGTCCCACGGAATAAGACTCTCCTTCGGTACTCTCTTCCGATGAAAGAACCGTATCAACTTTAATCTCTTTACCCGAAACGTTAATGGTTTTTGTTGATACTGTTTTTTCCACTATTTTAAGGGTTCTGACTGAAAGCGCTTCGGATGGCTTTCCGGCTTCTTTCCCTCCGCTTGCTGCGTATCTTGCAATGATGCTGTACTCTGTATCCGGTTGAAGATCGGTAAATATGCCTGTCGCATTCCAGTTATTACCTCCGTCAACAGAATATTCCACACCCTCCTCCGTTTTTACCGATATGGCATCGCTGGTTGCTTTTATCAATACGGGTTTTTCGGCTTCTCTTTCCGGTTCGTCCGGTTTATACTCTTCCGCAATGGTCACTGTTACTGAAGAAGGAGCGGTATCCCTATGGCTCCCGTCCCCGGTCACCTTATACCAGACATAATAGGTTCCGGCGTCGGTGGCTGTGGGGATTTTTTCGCTCCAGCCGTCGGTCGGTGCAGTGGACGCATCCTTGCCGACAGCATACTGCATCGTGCCGTTCTCTGCCTTGCCTTCGGTGACAAGCTCTTGCGCCTCTCCATTATATGTCAAATCCTTTGCTTTCGGTGTCTCCTTGACGCTTGCCTCCGGTTTGAGCGTCCACCCGGCGTATAATGTGCCGCCATCGTCCTTTGTCCATTTTTCTTCTGTCGGGGTGCCGTCAGCTTTCAGATACTGCTTGCCGCCGCCATTCTTTTCGCTGAAATATCCGTCGAAAGTATAGCCGGTTTTTGAGGGAAGATTATCTGCGATACTTGGAAGCACGGCATCATAGGTCGCAGTAACGCTCGTTGCGCCCGGCTTGGTCGCGCCTTGATTGTCAAGTGTCAAAGCATAGGTTTTCGCCTCCGCATCCGGAACCTTGACATTTATTTCTATGTCAGTCGGCGTGCCCGAGACCGTCACAACCGTATCGCTTGTTCTTTCGACAGTTATCCCGCCTGTGGTTGTGTAAAGGTCGCTGGTTATGGGAAACTGATACCCGGTGTTTGCCGTATAGGTCACGGTGGTCATAGCGCCTGTCAGTCCGGTCTGGCTCGTTGCCCCACCGCTTGTTGTTGCATTCGCACCGCCGGTCAGATTAACGGCAGCTATCGGATAGAATGTATTTGATTCAGATGAGAAGATGACTTTTGACAGATCGAGCTTTAGGGCAGGGCGGACCAAGCGATCAAAAATGTGGACAGGGTCTCCGTCGGGTGCAACCCAACCCGTAAAGCCGTTCACTTCCGCCGCTCTATCAGTGTAACCGTTGACAGGTGAGCAAAGCCACCACATATTTTCATTTTCTCCTTGATACTTGGGACATTTTAACACTTCTCCATTCACAGCTTCAATTGCCTTTGCCTGCTCAGTGGTAAGCAGGAACATCTTGTTTCCACTGACTGCATCGACTGCGGTATCTGCTTTCGCTGAGATGTTGGCATTATACCAATTATCCACTACGGTTTTTACGTCCGAATTATTATATTCAACATATGTTCCAGAAGAATTATACTTTGATAAAGCAACAGCTTCTTTTGAAAGCAGCGTTACTGTACTGCTGTCGTAATCGATAAGGTACCAGTCCTTATTGTCAAAGTGTATTACTGTTGTGGTGTTTTTAATGCCTGCATAGGGATCATCCGCATACGCTGTCAGACTCATCCCGGATAGCAGTCCTACCATCAGTGCGAGGCTGAGCAGGATGCCTGAAATCCTATTCTTCTTCATTTTCATAGGCTGTTCTCCTGGTAGAAGTCAGTGGGGAAGTCAGTGGTGACGGTTCTCGCTGACTTCCCAGCCGTCTATACTGCGCTCCTTTGAATTGAAATTAACGCCGATCTTAAACAGTGTGCGTTTATCGGCAGCATAGGGCTTTGCATAGCCCTGATTCTCGATCTGTGCCAAAGCCTCCGCAGCGCTCTTATCCCGCTTAAATTCAAAGATATATATATAATCATCCGTTTCCACGATGCAGTCCGCCCTGCCCTTTGAGCTGTGGAGTTCAGTAAGAGTATACTGCCCCAGCAGCATGAATACGATGTAGATCACATTCTGGAAATTCTGCTCTATCACCTTTTCATCATCCGGATAGGGCAGACGGGCAAAAAGCGCGGTGAAACGGTCTCTTAAGGAGTCCGTGTTCCCTTTCCGGATATCAAGAACAAAGCTGCGAATATCCAGAGGGTTTGCCTCATCCTCGGCACAAAGATAGTATGGCGCAAGGCTCTTTAGAAATCCGTATTTTACCTCTTCATTGGGATAGGTCAGAGAGAAACTGCGGAATTCCCTATCAAAGCCCTTGATCGTAAGATATCCTGTCTGGTAAAAAAGCGGCACGGGATTCTTATTTTCCACCCGGTAATCCGTAAGCGTTGCCTCCTCCTCGTAAAACTCCTCTCCCGTGAACTGCTTTGCATCAAATCCGGAGCTTTTTAGCTTCTCGATCAGGAAGGTGGGGGTCCCGGTGGAAAACCAGTACAAGCCAAACTTCTTCTTGGAAAGCGCATTTAACAAACTGAAGGGATTGTATACTCCTTCCGTATCATAGGAAAAATGATATCCGTCATACATCTTTTTTAGCTCTGCAAGACAGGTTTCATGATCCATACCCTCAGCCTGCGCAAGCTGTTTGATCTCAGGCTCAAAGTTATCTGTCAGTTCCGACTGTGTGATCCCGCAGATCCCGCTATATTCCCGATCCAGCGAAATATCATTCAGCTGGTTTAAATCACTGAAGATACTGACTTTTGAAAACCTGGTTACTCCGGTCAGAAAAACAAATCTCAGATAATGGTCATAGCTTTTAAGGGTACTGAAGAAGCCCTTAAACACAGTCTTATTGTGTTCCAGCCTCTCCGGATCGGATTCCAGCAGGGACTTGTCATATTCATCTACCAGAACGACAGCATTTTTTCCTGTCTGCTCCACTGCCCTGACCAGCACGCGCTGGAATCGTTCCTCCAGAGGGCGATCCTCATGCTCCTTGCCATATACGGCCTCCCAATCTGTCAGATGTGCGGCGAGAACTTCCTCCAATGCGGTATCAGTCCTAAAATTCTTTTTGTTGAAATCAAAATAAAAAACAGGATACTTCTGCCAGGCATTCTCCCCGTCACCCTCCAGTTCCATTATCTTTAGCCCGGTAAAAAGCTCTTTCTTCCCTTCAAAATATGCCCGCAGCGAAGACAAAAAGAGGCTCTTTCCGAAACGCCGGGGACGGCTTAAAAAATAAGGCTTTCCACTATTGACCAACCTGTATATATATTCTGTTTTATCTACATACTCATAGTTATCATTCCGAATACTTTCAAAATCCTGTATCCCTATCGGCAGTTTTCTTCCCATTTGCAATTTTACAGTACCTCCTGCCATTGGAATTCATAGCATGGTTTTGTCATCCTGAGCGCCAGCGAAGGATCTTTCCGACCGGTTATAGAAGATTCTTCGCTTCGCTCAGAATGACACTAACTTAACGCCATTGCAACGGAGCCTTTCCGATCTTATATATCTTCATAAGCTTTTCGATATCGTCAATC
>CADCQV010000075.1 GCA_902803625.1 uncultured Lachnospiraceae bacterium | reverse complement strand
GAAATTCGGGATCCAGATTGATTCACTGAGCGATCTTGTAGGCTTTGGTATGATGCCTGCGGTATTTGTATATATGATAAGCGGAAAAAGCATGGAAGCAGGCATGATCGGAGCTCTTTATGCCCTCACAGCCCTTATCAGGCTTGCATATTTTAATGTTAATGAGGAGGAACGTCAGCAGCAGACAGACGAAAAAAGAAAGGTCATCCAGGGTCTTCCCGTTACTACAATAGCTATTCTTCTTCCGATCGTCTTCTGTCTCCAGGGTTCGGGAAGGATTCATAGTAAGATCTCCTATATGATCCTGCTCGTTCTTTGCGGTATCGGATTTCTTTCACCGTTTGAAATCAAAAAACCAAACCTTGTCGGGAAAATATGCCTGATCATTGTTGGTATCCTTGAGTTTCTCGGAGTATTCTTCCTTGGCTGGGATCTGGTATGAAAAAGGAATCAGCGTCCATAAGGTTCCTGTATGGTACGGTGCCGGGAAGAATGTGCTTAAAGCTTTTCACTGATCCTTTGATCTCAAAGGCAGCCGCTGTATTTTTGTCATCAAGGGCATCAAGAGCCATAATTCCCGGATTTATAAAGAGAAACCGTATCGATATGGACAGATACAAAGTCCCCAAAGGGGGCTACATTTCTTTTAATGACTTCTTCAAAAGAAAGCTTAAGGCCGGTTTCAAAATAAGCCCCTCTTCAGCTCTGATCTGTCCCTGTGACGGACTTCTCACAATAAAGCAGATAAAAAACAACTCCATAGTAGAAGCCAAAAACTGTAAATACAGCGTTTCGGAGCTTCTAAGGGACAGAAAGCTTGCATCTCATTTCTCTGACGGGCTGGCACTCATTTTCAGACTCACTCCCACCCATTATCACAGATACTGTTACTGTGCAAGCGGGAAAATTATCGGACAGCGAAGGATCGACGGGATACTGCACTGTGTCAGACCGATCGCAGTGAAAAGCCGGAAGGTATATATCCAGAACAGCAGGGAATACACTGTTATTGCAGATCCTTCAACAGGTTTTGTGGTCCAGATGGAGGTCGGAGCCATGCTCGTCGGTAAGATATCGAATTCCGGAAAATGCCGTCCCGGTAATACCGCTCTTAAAGGCAGGGAAAAGGGATATTTTGAATTCGGGGGCTCCACGATCATTGTGCTTTTGGACAGGAGGTACAGATTAAACAGCGATATTCTGAAAAGGAAAGCAGTTGAGGGAGAGATACCCGTATCAATCGGGGAAGCATTGCTGCAGGGTGATCAAAATTGCCGTCAAAAATAGATAATTTCCTTAAAAGCACTTTGGGTAAGCTTATTCTGGCAGCTGTTATCCTGCATATGTTTACGTATTTCGGAACCAGGCTCTTTACCACAGGCCTTTATCACTATGATATGAGTATCAGAGCTGATGAATTAATACCCCTGCTCCCCTGGACCGTAGTGATCTACCTTGGCTGTTATGTTTTCTGGGCTGTCAATTATACTCTCGGATGCACTCAGGATGAAGAAAATGCCATTATTTTTATCCTGACAGAAATTATCGCAAAATCCGTCTGTCTCATATGCTATGTTGTGATCCCCGCAACGATCGCAAGGCCCGTAATAGAAGGGACGGGGATATTCGACAAGGCCCTGATATGGCTGTATGCAGCGGATCCTGCCGATAATCTTTTCCCGTCCATCCATTGCCTTTCCAGCTGGATATGCGTTATCGCGGTTAGAGACCAGAAAAGGATCCCGAATGTTTATAAGGCAGTTACCGTGGTACTTGCGATAATGGTTTGCATTTCCACTCTTACAACAAAGCAGCACGTAATAGTTGATGTCATTGCCGGGATCCTGATTGCGGAAATAAGCTACAGGATCGCGTCACGCCTTCAACCGCTTATTCCGTCCCCATAGGAGGCAATCAGGCTATGTTTTCCGATGCTTTTTCACTCATATCCGATCTTATCTACCAGCTCTGTATGATATCCGGTTATTATGCACTGTTTAAGAAAAGCGGCAGAAAGGGCTGGTATGCTCTTCTGCCTGGTGTAAGAGACTATCAGCTCTCCGTCACGGCCGGGCATGAAGAGGAAGGGAAGACCTTCTTCATTCTCTCTGCCTGCTCCTTTGTATGCAATATGATATACATCTATTATGACGAGGGGTCGACGATGTGGATCATTTTTGGCTCCGCATTCTTAGCTCTCTCCCTCTCCTCCTTCTTCTACAGTATCCGTATCTATATGGCCCTCTGCGATCTCTACCGGAGGCGGAAAATCTGGACTGTACTCTGGGCATTATTCCCCCCTGTCATATCTCTGATATGGGGATATAATAAGAGCTTCCGTCCGTCCCGTATGTCATTTGACGCCGGATCCTCCCGGACTGCGGAAATAAGCGGTGCCACCGTTGATGCCATTAGCAGTGGACTCACCGTCAACCTTACCGACAGGACCGTCCTCGATTTCTTCCGCAGGAGGGCGCTCCTAAAGGATATCCATCTTTCCATCCCCACCGGGCATATGGTACTGCTCCTCGGCGGCTCCGGTGCCGGAAAGACCACCTTCTTAAATGCGCTTACCGGCTACGAAAAAGCCAACGCAGAGGTTTTATTAAACGGTAATAATGTTTATACCAATTATGAAAGCATGAAATACGATCTTGGCTTTGTTCCCCAGCAGGATCTTATGAGGGACGGTGATACCGTAAATATGACATTAAACGATGCCGCGGGACTCCGCCTTCCGAAGAATATCCCCTTCAAGGAAAGAAGGGAGAGGATTTCCGGGATGCTGGATAAATTCGGCCTTTATTCCGTGAGAAGCAGTCTGGTGGAAAAGCTCTCCGGCGGACAGAGAAAACGTCTGTCCATAGCTATGGAATTCGTATCCGATCCCACTCTCTTTATTCTGGATGAGCCGGATTCCGGTCTGGACGGGATTGTCGCGAGGAAGCTTTTCGAAGGCCTCCGCTCCATAGCTGATGAGGGAAAGATCGTCATTGTGATCACGCATACCCCCGACAGGGTCATCGATCTCTTTGACGATGTTATTGTACTTGCCAAGGATTCCGGCCGCACGGGGCGTCTCGCCTTTTACGGTTCCGTTGATGAGTCATATGGCTTCTTTGGAAAGAAGTCTATGGAAGAGATACTTCTCTCCATCAATCAGAAGGATGAAGGCGGCGAAGGCAGGTCGGAGGAGTTTATCGGGAAGTATTCCCGTTTGATCACTGAACAGGCGGTTTGATATGGGCTCACAAGAGAGAAAAGACTATAGATATACCGGACATATAGGACAGACCTTTATATATCTGTTTAAGCTTTTCAGGTTATTCATTTTCAGAAATGACTGGAAGGTGCTTCCGATGGCGGCGGTGATAGCGGGCATGGTTTCAATGGTTGTGGGAAAGGGCCTTTTCCTTACAATGGAAGGAACCCTTCAGGGCTCCTTTGCCCTCACCTGTGTATGTATCTGGAACGGATTCTTTAATTCGATCCAGCTTATTTGCCGCGAGCGTCCTGTTATAAAGAGGGAGCACAGGGCGGGACTGCACATGACTTCCTATGTTTCTGCGCACCTTATCTTTCAGATGCTTTTGTCTGCTGCCCAGTCGGCAATCACTATTATGGTCTGCAGCTTCTCCGGAGTTCAGTTCCCAAAAAGCGGACTTATTGAACCCACTCCGAACGGATTTATAGCTGAGCTCTTTATCACGCTCTTCCTTATCACCTATTCCTCAGATATCCTGGCTCTTATGATATCGGCTGTAGTACATACCACTACCACTGCAATGACTGTGATGCCCTTCATGCTGATAGTACAGCTTGTTTTCGCCGGATATTTCAATATCCCGGACTTATTGAAGGACATTACGGATATGATGATATCAAAATGGGGTACACAGGGATTATGCGCTCTTGCCCGTTATAATGACCTGCCCGCCGTACTTATCTGGAACAGGATGGTGGCTTCGGGAAATGTGGATCTCGGCGGGATCATGAAGCTCTCGGATGTAATGAGGCTGATCGAAGAATTCGGCTTAAAGGACAGGGTTCTGTCGGAGCTCGGTAAAGCCACGCAGAATACCTCTTACGTCTCAACCGCGGAAAATCTGCTGTCCTGCTGGGGGCACCTTGTTATTTTCTCCTTGATATTTGCCTTTCTCACGGTGGTATTTATGGAATTCATCGACAGAGACAGACGCTGACCGTCGGCGGCTGTAAGCAATCTTTTTCTTGATTTCTGCGGAATTCAATAGTAGTATGTAAAAAAGTTATTATAGTTGTGCAAAGGAGGTTCCCGATGTTATTTAAGAAGGAAGCAACCCAGGATTCCCTGCTTGAAGCCATAGAAAACGGCAGCGTGGACGATGCGCTTAACGGCAGAAGTCTTTTAAGCGATCAGGGCGTTGTTTCGGAAGGTGGCAGAAAGGCCATCCGGCAGATAAATGATATGGCTTCGCAGATAATAGAATATGCCGAGAACGAGACCAAAAAGCTTCTCATGGTCAATGAAATAATCCATTCAGGCATGTGGGAGATGTATTTCGATCAGGCGAGCGGAGAGATAAACAGGATAAACTGGAGTGACGAATTCCGCAGGATGATAGGCTTCAGGGACAGATCTGATTTTCCGGACACGCTGGAAGCCTGGACCAGCAGACTGCATCCTGAGGACAAGGATATGGTTCTGTCGGAATTCAATGCGACCCTGGCCGATAAGACCAACAGAAAGAAGTATGACGTAAATTACCGCTTACAGACAAAATCGGGGACATACAACTGGTACCGTGCAGCCGGAAATCTTTCAAGGGATAAGAACGGTGTTCCCCAGGTATTCGTTGGCATCTTCATAGATATAACAGAGCAAATGGAGCAGTCAAAACGTCTTGACATCGAGGTTCAGCGTCATGAAGCCATAGACAAAACACTTTCTGAAGGAAGCTGGAGCATGAACGTAGTCGGCAGGGATCCCTCCAATCCGAATAATTCCTTCTGGTGGAGCCAGCAGTTCAGGCGTCTCCTTGGATACAATAATGAAAGTGATTTCCCGAATGTTCTCAATTCCTGGAGTGACAGTCTCCATCCTGAGGACAAGCAGGCCGCATTGGACGCTTTCAGTAAGCATGTCAATGATTATTCCGGCACCACACCCTATAATCTGGAATACAGGCTCAGACGAAAGGACGGCTCCTACAGGTGGTTCAAGGCCATTGGAGAGACCGTCAGGGAGAGCGACGGTACTCCCATAGTTGTAGCGGGCTCAATCCTTGACATTACCGATACAAAGAAAAACGAAGAAATCGAAAGTGAGATGAGGGTCAGCGTCAATAATCTCTCCGAGGCATTGTCGGAAATGGCAAAGACCGTGGATCAGGCCACGAAGGATATGACCGGAGTAGCTGAAAAGCAGTCCGAGATCGTAAAATCAACAGACATTATAAACGAATCGGTAGAAGCCTCCCTTAGGATAATTGACAGTATCCAGGACATAGCTTTCCAGACCAACCTCCTGTCCTTAAATGCATCAATAGAGGCTGCCAGGGCCGGTGAGGCGGGCAAGGGCTTCGCAGTGGTAGCGGAGGAAGTCGGAAGACTGGCGATCACCTCCAAAGAAACCAGTGAAGAGATAGCAACGACACTCCACCATATGTCGGAAACCATAAACAGCATGGTTGATAAGACAGTCGGAATAAATGAAAACATTGTTTCACAGGGCGCCGCGATGGAGGAGATAAATGCCAATATCGAGGAACTGAGTGCGATGTCGGAAACCATAAGCCAGATCACAAACGGCCTGTCCGACGATTAAGAAAAGACGGTGGCTGCAGGGTTTATCCTTACAGCCACTTTTTTTTGTGGAAAAACCAAAGACTGCCTGTAACGATCACAATACTTACTGCTATGATAACGGGATAACCCCATCTCCACTCGAGCTCCGGCATATAACGGAAGTTCATCCCATACCATCCGGCAATCAGGGTCAGAGGCAAAAATACCGTTGTCACGACGGTAAGAACGGTTATGATCCTGTTCTGCTTTATATCCAGATGGGCCTTATATAAGTCCCTGAGCTGTACCGTATAGTCCCTGAGTGACGTGGACGTATCATGAAGCCTTGCGATACGGTTCTGGAACAGTCTGAAATACCTTAAATTGTCCTGCTTAAAAAAGCTGTTTTCATTTTCTTCCAGCTCCTGTCCGAGATCCATCAGCTGCTCGTAATGTATCCTAAGATCCCTGATGTCGCTTCTGATATCATTGATCCGCTCAGACGGAAGGTTCTCTTCTCCTTCACTGATGGCCTTTTCCATCTTGTCCAGCTCTCTCTCATACTTCTCCATAAGCCTCAGATCATCCTTAATGATCTGGTCAAGAAAATCATAAATGAATCTCTCAAGACTTGGGATCTTCCACTTTTTCGTGTTCCGGATACTTTCAACGATTTCCCCGGCCCTTCCGTTGTCATCGATAAAAACGATTCCCTTCTCATCAAGAACAAAGGCAAATTTACTGTCCTCCCGGGCAAAGTCTTCTCTGTCCGGTATGGAAAAAGATCCTGTCAGAGAATCATAGTTTACCTCAGCTTTTGTCGTAAATATCTCTGATGGCTCGGGGTCGATCTCTATACCCATATCGAAGCTGTCACGGTATTTATTCCATTCAACGGATGACAGAACCGCCACATACTGTTCAGAGCTGTTCTGAAGCTCCTCCCTTCCGGCCTCTTGTAATGATTCCTTTATCAAAAAAAACATGACCTCTCCCCGTAACCATCCTTAAACCGGCATTTCATCATTATTCATCATCTGCAGGACCACCCAGGAATTCCACAACTCCATCGGCCCCTGTTTCTCCGTTAAGGACGTCTGAAAGGATGCCTATATAGGAATCCGAAACTGCAAAGGCATTTCCGACTGCGATATCCATTTCCCGGTAGATATCGGGATTCTCCATATCTCCCGGTATCAATGTGCTAAGGACATAGCAGAAAAACCTGTGATCCTTGTCTATTGAAAAGCTGCCTACGGGAAGATTGAAATTCACATAGCTCATGGCTTCATAAAGTGCGCCCAGTCTTTCCTCAGGTATCTCACTCGATAGCGTAAAAACTGAAAGGAAAACCCAGGCCGCATCATCCTCCGTCTGTAAAGGGCGGAAAAAGAACTCTCCGCGGATATCCATATCCCCATCCCCAAGCTCGTCGAGGATGGCACTGACCATTTCCGGTTCCCCTTCCTCATTTGTGACCAAGGCTGCTATCTGCTCGTCATTTAGCTCCCTGCAAAGCTCCTCCAGAAGCTCGTGTCTTCTATTCTCTATTTCCTTTATCTCCATGCTTTCCTCCTCCTTACTGGGCGCTTAGCTTCCTGACCAGTATACTTTCATCAGGCAGCCCCTTCTTCTTATTGTACCGGAGATTCAGCGCCTTTACGAATTCAATATAACCGTTCCTTTCTTCGTCGGTTGTATCGGGATTGTCGCCAAAGATCTTTTCACGGATCAGACGGGCAAACTTCGTGCAAACAAATTCAGCTGCGGTCCTCATGTCACAGAATCCCGCATAAGCAGCAACCCTGAACCTCAAAGCCTCCTTAACCCTTTCCTTTTCCTGGTCTCCCTGATTATGAATGCTGTTCTTCCGGCTGCCCTTAAGCCGCTGCTTTGCAACCTTTTCCGCCAGCGCATCAATATTGAAGAAGTTGTCAAAAAGCTTCGTTCTGAGCTTGGTGACCTCCGTTGCATCATGGATACTTGCCACGATGGCTACTCCGATATTGGCAAGACCAATCATTGGAACAAACATACTTGCAATGGAAACCCCGGCTGACACGGCACCGTAAGCTCCTCTTATCTCCTCCCGGTGCTTCAGATCCTCCTGCAGTCTCATCATATTCTCTTCATATTTCAGCTCACGCTTCTGCTCCTTTGTGAGCTTATCCTTACCCTGCTTTTCGAGGGTTTCCCGTTTCTTCTTAAAATACTCCCCGGCTTTTTCACCGTGCCTGTGCATCCTGTCGATACCTACGGCACGGCTGATGGCGATACCGGTATTTATCACCGCTCCGGCGGCAGCGAAGCTGTGGCTCATAAGCTCCTGTACCTGGGTCTGACTCGCTGTTTTGATGATAGCACCGCCGGTCTTCACAAGGAAAGTAATATTCAGAGCATTCTGTGTGGTGGAAACAAGGGACTGGGTCATCTGCAGAGCCTTCTCCGCGGCCTCTGTCCCTGCCATGGTATTTCCGGTCTTACAAAGCGTGATAAGTCCGGTAACCGCTCCGATGAGGTTCGCAACTCCGCCTGCCGCCTCCGTAATGGAGCCGGTCCAGAGATTGGCATTCTCCCAGCCTGAGCTCCCGAGATTCCATTTTTTGCCGAAAATGCCGGTACCTTTTATAAATGCCGTCTGTCCGGGATTTGCAAACTTTCCGGGCAGCATATACTTCGAAGCAGCCTCTGCGGCGACTACCTCGTCCTTCTCTTTATCACGTTTATAGAGATCTTCCTTTTCCACAGAGTTGTCAAGCCGGACGATCTCCTTCATCAGCTGCTCACAGTATGAGGCAGACTCCTTACAGATCGCCTCGGCTGCGGCCTTTTTCTTCTTGTCCGCATTTTTCGCAGTGTCAAGGTTCCTGCCGTATTCCTCCAGGGCACCCTTTAGTAACATCATCTTCTTCAGACGTTCTGTGGCAGCTTCATCGACCTTCTCTTCTGAATCCTTTGCTTTTTCAACGTTCTGAAGCTCTGCTTTCTTCTCACGCTCGATCTCTGCAACGGATCTGATCTCGTTCCGGTACTGTTCCGTTACCTTGAAGGCCTCGGAAAGCTTATGTATGTAGGTATACTCACCGTTCAGCCTCTTCCAGAACTTGAATTTACTAGCCACCATCTGGTTTCTGAATTCCTTGAAATCCGGAACATAGTTCTGGGACAGTCCCACATCCAGAAAGTTGGAATCCCTGCGCTTTTTCTTTTCCACAAGGTAGTACATATGAAGTCTTTCACGCTTTGACAGGGAAAGGACTCTGTTTACGAAATCCACATTGGGGTTTTTAAGGAAGGGAAGGAGTGTCCCCGTAATACCTCCGTTCTGGAAATTGCGCACAAGCCACCTGTCGATCTCCTCTATTCCCTTCAGCTGTGCCGGTTCAAGCTCCTCGGTTTCATTTTCGGGAACAATCTTATTCTTTTCCTGACTCTCGAGCTCACCCTCCTCAACAAGGTGCTGGTCGATCATCTCGTCAAGATCAACCTCTTTTTCCTCTTTATTCTCGGTAAACTTAAGGAGCTTTTCCCAGGCAAGGCACTCCTCATACTCACGGATCAGAGCGTTGATCTCAGGATCCCTGTCATCTTCCTCCTTGTGTTTACTCCGGTACACTTTTATATACCGCTCACAGAGACGAAGTGCCTTAAGCTTTCTTTTCAGTATCTCTCCGCTTGTATGGCCATGGCTCTTCTTTGCCATCTGTATAACGTAATTATGGTAAGCCTTCGCAGAACGTTTTAGCTCCTTTTCAATGGTCTTCTCGCTCTCTCCGAGCTTAAAGTCCTCGTCAATATCATTATTATAGATATCATTCTTATCCTTTTCTGACAGCATCTTACTTAGGAAGTCAGAGGTCATCTTACGTACCTTCTCTGCAACCAGGTTCCTTCCGTTTGCAAGAGTGGAGTTAAAAAATTTCTTTTTATGGGTAACACAGTAATTTTTTGATGACTGGGCAAGCTCAAAAAGCTTTCTCATAGACTCGGCAGGCTCGGGGATGCCGTTTTTATTGCCTGTGAGCTCATAGAACTCATTCAGATTGTCCATAAGGTCAGTGGCTGTCCCGCTTCGCTTCTCAATTTCCTCACTATTCGGGATCTCATCCCCATAGGCAAAGGAATTCAGGGAGAAACTGGGAGTTGGGACGGATCCGCCATTCCTGATCTTCTTTGCGAACTTCACAGTACTTCTATAAAGGTTACTCTCCGCCGTCACCGGCCTGCCCCATTCCATACGGAATTCGGAGCTGAAAGCGTTCAGACTGTCCTTTATCCTGGCGATCGCTTCAGCCTGTTCCCTGGATTTGGTCTCAAAATCAGGCGAGCCCTGATTATCCACGGACACAGAGACCTGCTGCGAAACGTTCTCCTGTCTTTGCTCCAGGATTTCCTTCTTTTTTTCCAGATTTACAGCTTCAGACATTATTGTTCCTTTCTGCTTCCAAAGAATATCTCAGCTCCCGAACGGCCGGGCAGAAGTTTAGCCGTAAGTGCCCTCGTGGCGGCATCCTTTCTCGGTATCCTTACTACAGTTCCGGGAGAATACAGTTCCAATGCCTTCTGTACGGAGTACCATATCATATACAAAAGATCCTTGCTGCATTCCGGACCGTAGGCAAAAAACAGTCCCGGCATAAGCACTCCGGTGGGAGTCTTCCGGATAAGGAAAAGCCCCGGTATCCTTCCTCCCGAGCTGATACAGGCTGATACTCCGTTATCAAACCAGCTTTTCGGCAGATATGGCAGGTCCTCCAGAATGCCCATATGACCCTTAAACAGGATCTGCTTAACAGCTTCTCTGAACTGCAAAATGGACAAAGCCTCGATACTGCCGACATAGTCAGGAAGCTTCTTCTTCTTTCCGAGCTCCGTTCCGGATATTTCCGAAAGGGTTATCGATAAGCTGTCATCCTCTTTTTTGTCCAGCGAAAAGCCGTACTCCGAGAGAGCCATCGCTTCCGCTTCGTCCTCCAACTCATAGAAGCTTTCCGTGATCTCGTTTTCACTCACTGAAGTATGGGAATAGTAGTCCTGAAGGCTGTCCCGTACCTCCTTTTCTTCGGCCTTAAAGAAACAGATCCTGCTCCTCGTGTCCTCTTCGCTTTCAGAATCCAAAAGCTCATATACCAGGGCTCCTGCCGGCCGTCTGTCACCGCCTGAAGCGCCGATACCGTAATAATATATCCTCTTCAGATCCTCAGACAGATCATCCCCCAGAAATTCACGGAAATCATCAAGATTTTCCTCTGATATCTCAAATACATCCATCACAGAACACGCTCCATAAATTCTTCAGCTGTTTCCGCCTTCTTTTTCAGAGTACACTCTGTTTTTACCTCTGAAACCGCCTTTACATCCTCAATCACCATGACAAGAGGACCCTTTTCCCGTACACTCGTTAATACCACAACCTCCTTGTCACTTCGGATGATCGGTTCGCACTCCTTTGGCAGCGTTTTTTTAAGTATCCCGGAGAACCCGGCCATTTCTCCCGGGGAATCCAGGGTAAAGATCATTGCACTGCAGGGATTATACCTGTCCTTTTGTATAAGCTTTCGAAGATATTCGACAAAGTCCGTTTTGTAAAACCCGGTATCCTTATCCATATAACGGAACTCCGCAACAATGGAGATATAGAGGAGTATTACGCCAAGGGTAGTACCCAGGGCTGAAACACCCCAGGAAAAAATATCCTGAAAAAGCCATCCGGCAAAGACCGGGATAAAAAACACATAGGGATTGAAAAAGCGGAGATAACCGTTTTGCTTTTTGTATTCCTTCAGCAGCCACAGTGCAAGCAGGAAATAAAAGATCCTTATTATAAAGAAAATGCAGACGGCAATAACGAAGAAAATGAAGCCCTGCTTCGATGTGACAGCCATTGGAATGCTGAATGCGGATATCGCTGCCGAGATAATAAGAGGTGTAAAACCAAACCAGAATTTACGCCGGATAAAATCTCTGTCGTCAAAAAGGTGCCAGCTTAAGAAGGAGATCCACATATTCAGAAATACGGTGCTGAGGAAGATATCACAGAAAGCGGCAGCCATCTCTGTCCATAACCAGAGCGGATCATCAACTTCTGACACAGTGCCGAAATTCTCCATCATATAACTGCCAAGCTGCAGATCTGCGTAGGATTTCAAAAGATGAAGGACGGACATCAGTAAAACGAGTCCTGAGAAATAACCGAAATATTTCTTTAGCTGGCTCTTATTCTCCGGAAGTTTTCGCACATTGAAAAAAAGTCCGATCATCAGGATCACGGAAATGAGGTCAGCAACAAAGGAAAAATAAAGCCTTGCTATATCCATAGTTAATATTACTCCTGCTTCGGTTTTTACCTGTAATTACTGAAAGTATATCATAAATCACTTTAGCTATGCAATGAAAGCGCAGCTGATAAAATCAGCAGCAAAACAGGCGGCCTCCCCACCGGGAAGCCGCCTTATTCCGGCGTTTATATCTATTATACGCTGTCTCCTATGATGTAAAGGCAGATACATATGCCTTGGCATCTTCTTCGCTCATTCCCTTCTGGGAAACAAGCTGTTCGGTATACCAGCCGACAGCGCCTGAAGCCGCATTCTTAAATGAATCGGAGTCGATGGCATCAAGGGTCGTAACCTCCATTGCTCCGTTATTCTTCCACTCGGAAACAAGGGCTTCAACGTTCTCACGGTTTATTGTCTTCTGGTATTCAACAGCCTTTGCAGCATTTGCGTCGATAACAGCCTTCTGCTCATCGGTGAAGCTGTCATAGGCTCCCTGGTTTATGCAGAAGAAGAGGCAGTCATAATATGCATTCCAGAGGGATATGTAATCCTGGACATCCTGAACCGAAGCCGAAGCAATGGCGGTCTCGGGATTCTCCTCTCCGTCCACAGTACCCTGCTGAAGAGCCGTGTAGGTCTCTGCCCAGTTCATAACCGATGCATCACAGCCCCACTCCTTATAGACCTCCGCACAGAGATCATTGGAGCATATACGCATCTTGATATCGGAAAGATCGGAAACATTGGTAATGGGCTTCTTTGAATTGGTAATCTGCCTGAAGCCGTTCTCCGCAATTCCCTCGCACTTAAGTCCGTACTCGGAAAGAACACTCTTCAGATTGTCTCCACCCTCTCCTGCCATTACCTTATCTACATCATCATAGCTGCTGAAGATATATGGAAGTGATACCACATTAAATCTCGGATCAAAATTCGCATAGATAAGGTTCGAGTGAAGAGAAACCTGTATCGTGTTTCCATCCATAAGAGACTGTATGCCGGCGACCTGATCTCCGTTTGTCAGCTGTTCTCCGGCATATACCGCAACTTTCACCTTACCGCCCGTAGATTCCTGCATAAGGGCATTAAAGTAATACCCTGCCTGGGCCCATGTGGACGTATCTCCTGTTGAACAGTCAAAGTTCCAGGTGGTTTCAGGCCACTCGTCACTTCCTTCGTATTTCGCTGCTTCGGTTTTTGCAACAAAACGGTCTGATGACTCATAGTCCTGATAATCGATTCCCGAAGAGTCCGCAGCCGCAGCCGGAGCAGCAGCTTCCTGTCCCGATGCCGCCGGGGCTCCTGCGCAGGCTGTCATGGAAACCGTCACTGCCATTGTAAGCAGTACAGACAATGCTTTTTTCATTAATAGCTCCTTCCTTTCTTACTACACATGCTTGAATAAAAGACTTACTCCCGGAACATAGGTTACCAGAAGAAGCACTATCAAAGATGCGATTATCATAGGTACCACAGCCTTTGAGATCATAGGTAGAGTTACTTTATGATAAACCTCGTTTCCTTCTTTCTCAGAGGAAACCACGTCTTTGATCTTGAGTCCCATAGCCACAAATAGGTTTACCCCCACAGGAGGTGTCACCTGTCCGATAGCCAGATTAACCGTGGCCACTATCCCGAATGCGATGGGATCATAGCCAAGCTTCAGTGCAACCGGCAGCATGATCGGAATAAAGATATACATGGCCGAATTTGCATCGATAAAACATCCCGCAATGAGGAAAATTATATTTACAATGATCAGGAATACCACCTTATTCGCGGATACGCTGGTCAAAACTGCCTGTGCCGCCTGGGATATCCCGAAAAGAGTACAGCAGTATGAGAACAGGGACGCCGAAGCAACGATCAGCATTATCCCGCCCGTGGTCTTTGCGGAATCAACCATAATACCAAAGAGATCCTTGAGCTTTACCTCTTTATAGATAAACATTCCTACTATAAGGCCGTAGATCACCGATACTGCAGCAGCCTCAGTGGGAGTGAAGATACCTCCGTAGATACCTCCCAGAATGATAACAGGCATCAGAAGGCCCCAGAAGGCCTCCTTAAAGCTCCTGAAGCGCTCCTTCCAGCTTCTCTTCTCGTGTGCGGGTTTTATCCCCTTTCTTCCCACCTCGATAAGAACCACAACAGCGAGGGCAACTCCCATAAGGATCCCCGGGATTATTCCTGCCATAAACATCTCACCGACATTAGTATTTGCTATGGATGCATAGACTACAAAGGCAATGGAGGGAGGGATGACTATGGCTATAGAGCTGGAGGTGGCCATAAGTCCCTCTGAAAATGCAGGGGAAAAGCCCGACTCTATCATGGTGGGTACGAGAACGGCTCCGAGAGCCGCAACCGTAGCAGGTCCTGATCCCGAAATAGCGCCGAAGAAGCAGGCCACTATGACGCAGACTATGGCCATACCGCCTCTGACATGCCCCACGCAGTCATCGATAAAGCTTACCAGCCGTGTCGAAATACCGGCCTTTGCCATTATGTTTCCGGAAAGCACGAAAAAGGGTATGGCAAGAAGAAGGAATTTTGCTGTACCCGTGTAGGTATTGGTGGCTATGATGCTAAGGTCCAGCATGGAAAACTTCGGATCCGTGGCTGATGCGACGAGGACCGTGAGTGCCGAGCTCATTCCAAGGCATATAGCTATCGGCAGCCCGATTATCAGCATAATGAAGAATGAAACAAAAAGTATAGCCGCTATCATGCCTTATCCTCCTTTCCGTCAGATCCGCTTACGCAGAAATAAATACAGTTCTCAATAAAGTGAAGAGCGAGGGAAATACCTCCTATCACCACAAAGGCCCAGAAAAAACTCTTGCTTATATGAAGTATGGGACTGAAGGTATGGTCTGCAGTCATTCTGCCAAACCCCTGCCAGGCAAGGATAAGGGAGTATATCACTCCGATAACGGTAGAAATAACCTTCAAAACCTTCTTCGTCCCGGGACCTACATGATCCGGAAGCAGTGCCAGATTCACAAGATCTCCTGTACCGGCCGCTACTCCCGCAGCGAGAAGTGAGATGAGTACGAATACCGCCACTACGATTTCCTCCGCAAATCCCCAGGAATGGTGGAATACGTATCTTGCAACCACGTTCCCGAAGGTGAGCCCCAGTACCAGAATAGAAGCAAGGGCTAATGCCACCTCTTCTATCAATGTAATTATCCCCATTATTTTCTTATAAACCTGCATAGCTCCTGTCACTTTCCCAAAGTAAAATGGTAACGCGCTGAAATCAAAACGCCATAATTCAGATATTATACGGGGATTGTCATTAAGCGTCAAGAGAATCTACAATAACATCCTGACAGCACAGTATACAAGGAGTGCGGACATTATTATATTTATTACCCGGTAGCATCTGTCATAGAAT
>CADCQV010000074.1 GCA_902803625.1 uncultured Lachnospiraceae bacterium | reverse complement strand
CTCAGCTATACGGTCTATTGCAGCTTTGACCTCTGATGCATCGGAGCATAGAAAATGCGGCACTGTCTTCACTCCGGCCTTTTCCAGGGTATCAAGAGCCTTTATGTGATCATCCATCATTTCGGAGGGCCCCTTTTGAACATTAAAGATAAAAAGGCTCAGATTTCGCTCCTTTGTTATTGAGGGATCAAGCTGACGGAGAGTTCCCGCCGCAAGGTTTCTCGGATTTGCGGCAACAGGTTTTCCCTTTTCCTCCTGAACGGAATTAAAGCGGAGAAAGTCCTTTATTTTCATATAGACCTCGCCCCTGAGCTCCAGCTCATCAAAGGGAAGATCAAGAGTCTCCATTACATCGGGGATAACAAGGGCATTTAATGTTACGTCTTCACCGATAAAGCCGTCCCCACGTGTTTCCGCAAGAAAAAGCTTCAAAACTCCGTTTTCCCTTCTGTAGCGGAGAGTCATGCTTAAGCCGTCTATCTTTGCTTCCACTGAAAAGCTGCATCCCGGGTGCAGTAAATGTACCTTCTCTATCCAGGCAGTCACATCCTCCTTTGTGAAGACATCCTCAATTGAAAGCATGGGAACGTCATGGGTTACCTTTACCCCTGCCTCACGCTTTGCCCTTCCGCCAACCTTTTTAGTGGGAGAGTCCGCTGTAACAAAGTCCGGGTTCTCTATTTCCGCCTTCTTTAATTTCTGCATCAGGAGATCGTATTCGTAGTCGGAGATCTCGGGAGCATCCTCATTGTAATAGAGGTTCATGTGGTATTCGATTTTTTTCTTAAGATCGTTGTATTCTTCTTTATTCATAGGTATAGTGGCTTTCTGGTAAGATCCTTCGGGCTTAGCCCTCAGGATGACAAAGCGGGCTTAGCCCTCAGGATAGCAGACTTTTTATCTCCTTTGGGCTGAGCTCACGGTAGGTACCGCTCTTCAGATCTCCCAGGAGGATATTTCCGAAGCGTATTCTTTTTAGTTTCATTACCCGGTAGCCGAAGTATTCGGCCATACGTCTTATTTCCCGGTTTATTCCTTCGGTCAGGATCACATTCATTTTGCAGGGAGCAGTCTTTACTATTCTGCAGGGTTTATTCTTCCTTCCCGGAACAAGACTTATGCCTCCCTTTTCCATTTTACTTATATCCCGGCTTTCTATCTCCTTATCGAGGGAGACCTCATATTCCTTTTCAATGCCATAAGAGGATTTTAAGAGCTTATTAACAAGACTGCCGTCATTTGTTAAGAGGATCAGCCCTTCGGAATCCTTGTCAAGGCGACCTATGGGATAAATCCTGACGGGGTAATTTATGGCATCGATGATGTTGTTCTTTTCTTTACCCTGGTTTACGGTGCTGGTCACAATACCGCGTTTTTTATTGTAGGCTATAACAACCTTTTTTTCCGAAGAGGGATTCTTATCAATAAGCTTCCCGTCTATCCTTATTTCTTCGGATCCCGTAACAGTCATTCCGGGAACTGCAGTCTCTCCGTTTACTGTAATCCTTCCGGACAAAATAAAACTGTCTGCCCGGCGTCTTGACATGATACCGGAAGCAGACAGATATTTATTGATACGCATTTCTTCCTTCATCAAAGCTCGAACTTCCAGCCGATCTCGGCAAGCTTCAGGTGCATATCGATCTTCCTGTAAACATTATTGGTAATAAAAGGCTTTCTCATAAAGTCACTGGCTCCCTGATCATAGGCCCTGGCATTGGTCATTATGGAAAGATCGTTGATAAGAAGTATGAAGGGAATATCTTCAAAACCGGGGATCGCATGTATCCTTTCCATGCAGCTTATTCCGCTTTCATCCGGGAGATTCACATCCATCAAAACAATGTCGGGCTTGAAGCTCTCGGCCTTTTCATAAGCTTCCTCGGCAGAAGCCGCGGTTTCAACCGTGTAGCGTAAGGACATGATATCAACGCCCTGCTTTAATATGGTGGGCATATCGTCCACAAGAAGAACCTTTTTATCTGTTTTTTTCATGATCAATAACTCTCCTGATTCAATACTCTTGGCATTAGAAATATGCTATAATTCTACAATAACAAAGAAGGTATTTCAAGCTCGTATGAAGAAGGTTGAGAAGATCCTTCGTCGCTTCCGCTCCTCAGGATGACATTTGAAGGCGGCTTCCGCTCCTCGGGATGACACTTGTTTAGCGGGATCGTAGCGAAAAAACAGTTGGCAAACCGGGACAAAGGCAATAATAGAAAGTAATGAAGGGAAAATAAATGATTAAGATTGATGATACAACAAGGGAATGTGTTCTTTCATGCGAGATATTTCCACCGAAAAAAGAGGACAGCTTTCCTAAGATATTTGAGACTGTAGACAGGATCGCAGCACTTAAGCCCGCTTTTATTAGTGTGACCTACGGTGCCGGAGGGTCGAATTCCGTACATCAGCTTGAGATTGTAGATTATATTCAGAATAATACGGATACGGAGGCTCTT
>CADCQV010000073.1 GCA_902803625.1 uncultured Lachnospiraceae bacterium | reverse complement strand
TCGCAACCCCTCGCCGGGGCGGCATCCCACATCTCCGATGTGGGATATGCGTCGCTGGCGCTCAGGATGACAAAATGCTTAACTTAATGGCATTGGCACGGTTCCCGTTGACTTCATATTATCATTTTCAGCCCTTCAAATTCAATCCCTGCTTTTCGGATCTCCCTTACCCTTATTGATCAAAGATCGCTTTCTTTATCCTTTTTAAGACCTTATTTATCCTGCCCTTATTCTTTGCTATCCTGAACTCTGTTTCGCTTGTAAAATAATTCTTAATCCCCTTGTTTTCCTCCTGATCCACAAGACAGTATCCGGCGCTGTGCCCCGGAGAAGCGATCTTTAGCTCTTTTCTGTAGGGATTATAGAGCTCCTCAGCATTCTTAAAATCTAAAAACTGGTCTTTGGAATACAGATCCTCTCTCACAAAAAAGGCATTTACACCGGTAAGATTTGTTCCCGTAAG
This sequence comes from uncultured Lachnospiraceae bacterium, assembly GCA_902803625.1. Lineage (GTDB taxonomy): Bacteria > Bacillota > Clostridia > Lachnospirales > Lachnospiraceae > NK4A144. The sequence goes on along the minus strand of CADCQV010000073.1, from coordinate 2,562 downwards.
AACATATCCCTTCTCCCTTCCAAGCTCCTCCAAAGCCTTAAGGGAAGCTCCCTGCCAGTCCGTTCCGTCCCATCTGTGCCTTGCATTATAGGCCTGCTTCCAGAAAAGATCCGGGGGGAACTTGCCATTATACTCTATGACCACAAGCCGCGGCCTTATGGAGCCTATGGCCTTCCAGACATACCAGTCATTTCCGTCGATATCTATACTTAGAAGGTCAGGGGGAGCGTCTGCCCTGCGGGCATTTCTGCCTCTTTTTATCAGCCTTTCTATGTTTTCACGGGTGATAAGGCCGTTTACCACCTTAAGCCGCTTATTTTTAATGACCGGTCTGAACCTGTATCCTATCTCCCTGCAAAATCCCTTATTTCCCTCGATCCATAAGCCGTGCCAGCCGCAGTGCAGGAGATAATGGGTATTACACTCCAGCCCGATCCCCACTCCAAGTTCGATAAATTCCTTTGTTTCCGTTCCGATCCTATTAAGGATCTCCTGTATGATCCCGTCTTCATCATTCTCGGAATATACCCTGTATCCGAAGTTTTCCAAGGCAAGAGGATTTTTCATACGCTTACGCGTAAGCTCATCCCAGCAGTGCCCTCCAATTATAGTTCCGCAAAAACATAATTCTCTGTCCATATTTCCTCATTCCTTCAGTGAAGTCATAGATAAACGCCCCCTGACTCCATAGCTCTCAATGATGCTCTTCAGCTCCTGCGCGGCTCTGTCCCAGGATAACAGGCCAAGTGCTTCCTCCGGATCCGATACCTTTGTATTCAGGGCAGCTTCAAGGTCAAGATCGTAGTCATAGGGATCAAAATAGTGTACCGCATCACCGCAGTACTCATGGATAACCTCTATATCGGACGCCAGGACGCTCACCCCGCAGGAGAGAGCCTCCAGTGGGGGCAGCCCTGCTCCTTCGTACAGTGAAGGAAAGATAAAAGCCCTGCAGTTCATCATCAGAGCCTTGGACTTTTTATCATCGATCCTTCCCACAAATAACAGGTTCTTTAAGTCACTATACTCAAATCCGTATCCACGGTTCATGGCACCGGCTATAATAAACATACGGTTCGGGTTTCGTCTGGCAGCTTCATAAATAAACTTAAGATTCTTATGCGGTGAAACAGCCGATACAGTATAATAATAAGATCCCCTTTCAATACTGGAGTACTCGTTAAATATTCCCTCGTCCTCCTGTATGTCCGGATAATGCTGCCACCCCAGATGGATCACCCGGATTTTATAATCACGTGTCTTAGCCTCCCTGATATCATCACGGGTAAATTCTGACGGTACTATCAGACAATCTGAAGTATAAAAAAGTCTCCTGATCGTCCGAAGATATCTCCTGCACCGTTCCCCATAGAACCTTAAGGGTATGATATCATGCAATATGTTTATACCGCCGCCGAAAATGGAACTCCTGTTAGCCGGATTTACTACGATCCTCCCGGGAAGAAGCCCGGGAATATCAATATAAATCAGAGTCCAAAACCTGAAGTGCGGAAGTATGGTCTTTTTGATCCTGATGTTTCTTAAATCCTTGATTCTGTCGCAAAATTCCCTGTCAACATCAGAGGGTATCACCAGGACATATTTATCTTTTTCCACAAGAGTATCCAGGCTTCTCACCATCTCCGATAAGCAGCGGTTCATTCCGTCAACAGGAAGATAAGCGCGGTCTCCGTTTATCAATATCCTTTTCATACTATCTCTTCGCCCCTATGATCTGTTTGATAAAGAGGATCGACTCCCTTACATACTCTCTTTTCAGTATATACATAAAGGCCGGTACCATTATCAGCAACACAACTGTACAGACTACCGTTCTCACCGCAAGTCCCGTCACGCCCTCATATGGAACCAGAGTACATGAATACCATGCCGCAAAGCCGGTCACTGCTGTTATCACGGTATATATGATCCGGTTGTAATAGTATTCTTTTCCGTCTGATCCAAAATACTCCTTAAATATCAGATTTGTGACGCCGATATAATTCACGGTCAAAACGGTGATACAGGGCGCTATAAGGATACCCGCCATACCGAAATACTTCCCCAGGCAAAACATCAGAAAAACATTCATCAGCGCTTCGGCTAAAAAGATCCATCTTGCTTTCCACCAATAACCCAAGGCAGAAAAGTAGGCGTTTCTGACCTCACCCATGGCTCTTAAATAAAAATACAGGACAAAAAGCATCATGGCAGAGTCTGCAAGCATCAGCCCCTCCCCCATCCATAATTTCATAAAAGGCTGGTAGAGAGAGATCATATATGCAGTGCAGGCGGTAACCGGGATATTATGCAAAAACTCCATTTTGGTAAAGTTTCTGTAGTTTTTTTCCACAGATTCAGATACGACGGAATTTCCTATACTGGACATAACAGCCTTTGTGATCACAAGGAAAAACCCGATAACTCCGTCATAAACAGCGCAATAGTTTGAGTACTGTCCCGCAGCATGCAGACCCAGAAATGAAGAGATCATTATCGTATTCAGCGAATCCCTGCTGACTCCCAGGATATTGGAAACACTGAGACCTGCAGTCTGCATCC
>CADCQV010000072.1 GCA_902803625.1 uncultured Lachnospiraceae bacterium | reverse complement strand
GCTCCGGATATCGGGTTTTGACCCTGACACCGTATGATTAAAGTTCCAAAAGAGAATGTAACTTTTAGCATAAAAACCATTACTCAGAGTTGAGGATACAGAAACAATAAGGATATGAAGCGCTGCATTATTATCGGTGGTGCAGGGATCTCCGATTATCAAAGAACCGGAAGCTATATAAAAGACGGTGACTATGTCATATACTGCGACAGCGGCCTAAAACACCTGAGCGGATTGAGAGCCGGGCCTTCTCTCATTGTGGGTGACTTCGATTCACATGAAAACCCCCGTCTGCAGACGGAAACCATTGTCCTTCCGACGGAGAAGGATGATACCGACACCTATTATGCCGTAAAGGAAGCGATACGCCGCGGATTTGATGATTTTCTGCTCCTCGGAGTAAGCGGAGGAAGGCTTGACCATACTCTGGGGAATGTGTCAATCCTTCTCTATCTTGATTCCATCGGGAAAAGCGGACTCTTAATTGACGATCATTCGGAAATGGAGATCGTCTCCTCCTCTCCCAAGGAGATAAAGAGTGACTTCAGCTTCTTTTCCCTTATCAATATCACGGGTACAGCCCGTGGGGTAACCGTGGAAAATGCGAAGTATCCTCTTAAGGATGCCGAGATCACCTGCGAGTACCAATACGGGATCAGTAATGAGGTGCTTCCCGGAATGGTTTCCCGGGTTTCTGTTGCCGAGGGAAAGCTTCTCCTTATCAGAGTTTTTTGATACAGGACAGAATTATTATTTTATGAAGAAATACATCATTCTTACAACTATAGGAATTGTGGGCATAGTACTTGCCTGGATCATAATCTTCGGTCTTCGTTCCGGCAGCAGGCGTCTGTCTGTCTCCGGCAACGATCCTATTGTGATAGGTGAAAACGACTCTCAGGAAAACACATTTCCGGACGAAGCCGCAGAAAGCCCTGCTTCACCTGCAGAAGAAACCACGGCTCCGGCAGAAAACAGTGAAGAGAGTAAAGAGCTCCTTGAAAAGCTTGCATCGGTCGAGGGTATGAGTCCCGGTCCCGATACAGGTTATATCTTTGTGGGTGACAGCCGCTTCGTAAACATGAATTCCGTCTGCGGTATCTCGAAAAAAGAAAACCTCTTTATGGTGGCAAAGGTCGGCGAAGGCTACAGCTGGTTTAATGAAACCGCACTTCAGCAGATAAAGAGGATCACATCCTCCTCTCTTTTTGACAAGTGGAAGCTTATCATCTGTCTCGGCATAAATGATCTTGGAAACTGCGAAAAATACGTGAAAAAATATGAGACCTTAAAGGATGATTATGATATAGTCCTGGTATCCGTAAACCCTGTTGAGCATTACGGCAATCTGTCAAATGAGGGGATAGATAAGTTTAATTCTGCATTAAAAACCCTCTCCCTTCCATATATCGACACCTTTAACCTGCTTCTCTCCACCGGCTATTCCACATCGGACGGACTCCACTATAAGGAAGATACCACGAAAAAGATCTATAACGGTATCCTGTCAGGTCTTGAAGACATCACTCCCGGAACCCTGAAGAGCACTTCTGACGGCTTCTTAAGTGACGCCTCCCTGAATAAGAAGAACAGCATACAGAACGATATAATCGCCCAGAATAAGTATGTCAAAAAGGAGCAGGATCCTGAACCGGTGATGGATGAAGACAGCTTAAATGCATTCTTAAAAACCCTGGATGAATCCGGCGAGGATACAGTCTCTGCAACTGAAAGCCCGGAGACGGTCACCGGAACAGAAAGCACCGAAGCAGCTACCGAAGAAGTACAGGCCACCGAGGAAGAAAACAGCGGAACAGAAAATGCTGAAGAAAACAATGCTGAACAGGAAGAGGAGCAGCGTAACGAAGAGGAACAGCGCGAGGAAGAGAAGCGCGAGGAAGAGCTTCGTGAGGAAGAAGAAAGACGGGCGGAAGAGGAACGGAAGGAGGAAGAACGGCGCCGTGAGGAAGAGGAAAGACGCCGTGAAGAGGAGGAACGTGCTGCCGAAGAGCAGGAGGAGTAAGCTTATGAAAAAAACCGCCATGCTGCTGTCAGCGTTCTGTTTAACAGCCACTTTTTTTTCCGGCTGCGGCAGGACAGCAGATATCACGGATAATTCAAAAGACCATCAGGCTCCATCTGAGGCTGCTGAAGACCTGAAGTGGTGGCAGAAAACAAATGCATATGAGATATATGTGAACAGCTTTCAGGATTCCAACGGCAACGGATACGGTGATTTAAACGGTATCCGTTCGAGACTTGATTACCTTTCGGATCTTGGCATCGGAGCTATCTGGCTTACTCCCGTCTATGACTCCCCCATGGAGGATAATGGATATGATGTGGCAGATTACTACAGCATAAACCACCGCTACGGAACAATGGAGGATATGGATGCTCTCATACAGGAAGCCGATAAGAAGGGCATAAAGGTGGTAATGGATCTCGTATTTAACCATACCTCCGACAGGAATGAATGGTTTATGCGCTCCTCAGAAAGCAGGGACAACGAGTTCAGCGACTGGTATATATGGCGGGATCCAAAGGCGGACGGAAGTGAACCAAATAACTGGAGAAGTATCTTCGGCGGATCGGCCTGGGCCTGGAATGAGAAAAGACAGCAGTACTATCTCCACACCTTTGCACCATCCCAGCCGGACCTCAACTGGGAGAACCCTGATGTCCGGAATGCCCTGTATGATGTTGCAGATTTCTGGAAGAGAAAGGGTGTCGGCGGTTTCCGTATGGATGCGATCCCCTATATCAAAAAGCCCTCCGACTTTTCCGACGGTCCTGTGGACGACTCTGAGGGAAGATGCGACATTCACAAAATGACTGCGAATACCGACGGGATCCTGGATTATTTAAGGGAATTCAAGGAAAAAGTGTGTGTGGGACACGATATCTTCACTGTCGGAGAAGCTAACGGTGTTTCGGCTGACGACCTTAAGTACTGGGTCGGTGATGATGGTGTTTTCGATATGATATTCGAATTCAGCCACATGAATCTCGAGTTCGACGGAGCCGAAATCTGGTGCAGGGCAGGAAGCTTTGAGCTGGCCGGGCTGAAAAAAGCCTTGACGGACAGCCAGAAAGCCACAGCCTTAAACGGCTGGTATCCGATCTACTTTGAAAACCATGATAAGCCCCGTTCTATCAACCATTTCTTCCCTGAGGGCTCAGACCCTGTCCTTGCGGGAAAGGCACTTGGAACGGTTCTGCTTACTTTAAGGGGAACACCCTTTATCTACCAGGGTGAGGAGCTTGGACTTACCAATGTTTCCTGGGATTCGATAGACGACTATAATGACCTGAATTCAAAAAGCCAATATGACATTGCGATAAAGGAAGGCTTTTCCGAGGAGGAGGCCCTGGACTTCGTCTACCGCTTCAGCCGTGACAATGCACGCACACCCATGCAGTGGGACGGCAGCGACAATTCCGGCTTTACCACGGGAACCCCCTGGCTTCCCCTTAATGAGAATTATAAAGAGGTGAATGCAAAGCTTGAGAATGAGGATGATTTCTCCGTCCTCTCCTGGTACAGGAGACTCTCTTACTTCCGTTCAGGAAACGATATTCTGCTTAAGGGGGATTATAATGAGCTCCTTAATGAAAATAAGGATATCTATGCCTTTGAACGAAAAGACACTTCCGGACGACTTGTGATCCTGGTGAATTTCAGCAATAAAGATGCCGGCTTTGATCCTGCAGGGGCAGGTATTTCAGGCGAAAAAGAAAGGATACTCTTTTCAAGCTACGGAGACAATGAAGGGGAGGAGGCCCGCTCTATAATGAGCCTGCGGCCGCTGGAGGCTGTTATTATCGGGGAGTAAGATTCTTCGGGCTTCGCCCTCAGATGGACAGTGCTCATTTTACCCGCTCATATTCGTAGAGTCCCAGGTTTTCATCAAAGGACGTCTCCTTAAAGGAGTCTCCCATTATGTCCGTATAAACATCGGGTGTGCCCTTCATAACCTGATATATGTAGATATGATCTGCTGACTTTATCCTGTCCGCAATGTCACTGTCCTCATTGGATACCACGTATACGTCCCTGCCGCTGCCCCCGTACTCGAGATAATACTCCTCAAAGCCGTCGGCATTTGCCCTGTTGGCATTAATCGCTATCATGGTCTTTTCATCGAAAAGCCTTCCGTCATCTTCTATCCTATCCCTGACATTTCCGTAGGTATTGTCGTAGGGCGCCGACACCTCATCCTTCACATCTATATAATAATTCCCGCTGCCTACATAAATAAGCAGGAACAGTATCACAGTGCCGTAGGAAAGAAAAGCGCTGATCGAAAATTTCCCTGAAACCGCTTCCGTAAGCTCCTTAATCAGGAGAGCCACGGACAGGAGGGCTGCCGGCATTACCGACAGGAAATATCTGTATACGAATATCCCCCCGCTGACATTTATGTGGGCGCTGTATATATAGTCTGCGGTAATGAATATCAGCGGCATAAATGCAAAGGAAAGCCTGATAAAGCGCCATTCGCTGTCTGCCGCCCCGTTAAGGACCCCTTCTGTAAAGGAAAGCAGTGAGACGATCATCGCAAGGAGAAGCAGGATAAATATTACTTCATCGTGACTCACCACATAGGAAAGAGCCTTCGGAATACTTGCAAAGGTAGGGGTCTTCGGCCAGAATTCATTAAGCACCATTGTGTGTCTGACCATCATAATGATAAACCATGGTAAAAGGAGCCCTCCGCCGATCAGATAGGATATGATGAATATCCCCTTTATCCTTTTCATAAAAAATAGCACCGTATCAGTGAGAAACAGGTAGACTATCATAAGACAGCCGAAATAGTGGGAATAGGCGAGACCCGCCATCATAAACCCCAGAATAACAGTCTCTCTGATACTCTCCTTACCCATAGATCTCAAACGCCGGAAATAGAATAAGAGCACCAGAGCGGTAAACAGCATCCAGAAGGCATGAACACGGAAGGTAAGACTGCATAGATGCATAAGTGCGGATGAAATACATAGTAGAAGCGCCATCAGCATGCCTGTCATTCTGTCCCTGAAGGCTTCCGCCGCTTTTATGAGAACTATCATAGCGAGAGATGTGAGTATAACGGTCAAAAGCCTCATCCATCCCTCACCGTAAGGTACCATCCTGTACCATACAGCAGCAAGGAGCGGCCATAATGGCAGATTTGTGACCTCACTGGTCAGATAGTAATTTATGATATCACTCCAGGAATTCCTCTTCGCGATAAAGCCGATCTGACTCACCTCGTCCAGGGAAAAATACTGCCTCCCCATAAACCTCAGTGAAAAGACCGCCTGAATAAGGACCAGGGCGGCCGTAACAAGAAAATACCAATGTGAAAAACAAAAATCCCTAAGCTTTTTTTTCAATATGTTCTCCGTATAAGGGCGGATTAATAATGCCTACTGTCCCAGCAGCTCCCCGACGTTTTTAACCCCGATGATCTTTATATTATCCGGAGCATTAACATTCTTTAATGAGGCGTATGGGATAAAGCTCTTTTCAAAGCCCAGCCTTGACGCTTCGTTGACCCTCTGCATGGTCTGGGTAACGGATCTCACCTCTCCGGAAAGACCCACCTCTCCAAAGGCCGCCACATTCTGTCCCACGGGACGGTTCTTATAAGAGGAGGCAATGGCGAGAACTATGGCCAGATCAAGTGCCGGCTCATTCACCTTTATTCCCCCTGCGATATTCACATATGCATCAAGAGAGGACAGCTTCATATTCAGCCGCTTTTCGAGCACTGCCATCAGAAGGTTTACCTTGTTTATATCTGTCCCGCTGGCCTGCCGCCTTGGAAAGCCGAAAGCGGTCTCGCATACAAGAGCCTGTATCTCGATCAACAGGGGTCTCGTGCCCTCCATGCAGCAGCTGACTACTGACCCTCCCGCATTCTCAGGTCTTCCGGACAGCATAAACTCGGAAGGATTCAAAACCTCCTTCAAGCCTGCCTCGTCCATTTCAAAGACACCGATCTCATCTGTGGAGCCGAAGCGGTTCTTTACGCTTCTCAGGATCCTGTACGCCCCCTTTGTATCGCCTTCAAAGTAGAGCACCGTATCCACCATATGCTCCAGGACCCGGGGGCCTGCCACAGCCCCCTCCTTTGTGACATGCCCTATGATAAAGATACTGATGCCCAGATCCTTCGCAATACGGAGAAGCACCGCTGTGGTCTCCCTTATCTGCGAAACGCTTCCGGGCGCAGCACCCACACTCTCATTGAACATAGTCTGTATGGAATCGATGACCACGAACTCCGGCTTGTATCCGTCGATCACTTCACTTATTTCATCAAGGTCCGTTTCCGACAGGATTTTAAGTGAGTCGCCGAACTCCCCAAGCCGGGAGGCTCTCATTTTGATCTGCTTTAAGGATTCCTCTCCCGAAACATACAGTATTTCATGGCCTGAAAGACTCAGACTCCTGCATAATTGCAAGAGAAGCGTGGACTTCCCGATGCCGGGATCACCTCCGACCAGCACCATTGAGCCCTTCACCACTCCGCCGCCTAAGACCCTGTCAAGCTCCGAAAACCCGCTTGAAATCCTGTTTTCATCACTGCCCTCTATACTGCTTATGGGAAGCGGTTTTTTCCTGTCACCCTGCTTTAATCTTGCAGAGATTGCAGCCGACGGGGAAGCGGTTTTTATTTCCGCCTTTACCGTTTCCTCCACGAGGCTGTTCCACTCGTGGCAGGATGGGCAGTTTCCGACCCATTTGGCCGACTCGTATCCGCAGCTCTGACAGACAAAGACGGTCTTTTTCTTCTGCTTTGCAGCCATATCAGGCTTTCTTCACCTCGACAGAAACCTGTCCTCCTGACAGCTCAACACTTACGGAAAGCTTGCCGCCGAGATTCGTCTTCATCTTTCCTACGCTCTCTTTATTAACGAAAACCTCGTATTCCGTCTCTTCAGCGAGTCCCAGGGTTATCTGGGCATCATCATTTCCCTCCACATCAAAGGAAACGCCGTCACCGGTCTCATAGAAATTATTTACGCTGGTTCCGGGTACGGATTCATAGACAAAAATCCCGTTTCTCTCAAGCCTGGTGATCTCGTTATAGGTCTTTACCTTATAGAGATCTCCGCCATGCGGGAAATCCTCCTTCTTTGCCTTTGAAGACAGGGTATGATCCCCGAAGCTCAAGTTTCCGTTGTCCTCACTTATGATGAGATCCTTTACTGCTGCCATTGTCTGTAGTTTTCACTCCTTTCTTTTTTACCTGCTATTTTGCCTTTACAGTATTAAATATGATCTCTCCCTCTCCGAGCTCTGCCTTTACGGTGTCCCCTGCGGCACATTCTCCCTTTAGCAGAACCTCGGAAAGAGGATCCTCTATCATATTCTGTATCGCTCTCTTTAATGGTCTCGCTCCGTATTTCTTATCCGCTCCCTTTTCGATAACGAAGCTCTTGACCTTATCGGTGATCTTTAGGGTGATGCCCATATTGTTTTTCGCCCGCTTTATGAGATCGCGGCTTAAGAGGGTCACGATATCCTTCATATCCTTATCGTTCAGCTTCTTAAACACAATGATCTCATCGATACGGTTGATGAATTCAGGCTTAAATATCCTCTTCACCTCATCCATCACCCCGCTCTTCATATCCTTGAAAAGATCCTCCTCCTTTTCTCCGGAATTGAAGCCGAGCTTCTTCGGCTCCACTATGGACTGGGCGCCGGCATTGCTGGTCATAATGATCACGGCATTTTTGAAGCTCACCTTTCTTCCCTTGGAATCGGTGATATGTCCGTCGTCAAGAACCTGTAAAAGCACATTAAATACATCCGGATGTGCCTTTTCTATTTCATCGAAAAGAACTACGGAAAAAGGATGTCTCCTTATCTTTTCCGCGAGCTGTCCGCCCTCGTCATGTCCTACATAGCCCGGAGGTGAGCCTATCATCTTCGCTACGGAATGCGGTTCCATGAATTCCGACATATCAACCCTTATCATATCCTGATCGGAGCCGAAAAGGGTCTCTGCCAGGGCCTTACTGAGCTCTGTCTTTCCGACACCCGTAGGTCCGAGAAACAGGAAGGAGCCAATTGGCCGGTTCGGATCCTTTAGTCCCACTCTTCCTCTTCGTACCGCCTTTGCTATCTTCGTGACAGCCTCGTCCTGTCCGATTATCCGCTTATGCAGGGTTTCCTCGAGACGCATCAGACGCTGGTTTTCCTTTTCCGTAAGCTTTGTCACGGGTATCTTTGTCCACATATGGACTATCTCCGCCACATCCTCTTCCGTCAGGGTCTTTCTCTTTCCGTCCTCTTTTTCCGCCCTCTTCTTCTTTAATTTGTCGAGCTTCTTCCTTAGCTTTGCCTCTTCCTTCTTTATGACCGAGGCTCCGGCGAAATCTCCGTCCTTTATGGCATTTTCCTTTTCTGCCGATTTTTCCTTTATCTTCTCCAAAAGCTTTTCTTCGGCAGGGTTCATTTTGATCGCGCTGAGCTTTAGATGGCTGGCGGCCTCGTCTATCAGATCTATAGATTTATCCGGCTGGAAACGGTCATTGATGAACCTTGATGAAAGTCTGACCGCTGCCTGAACGGCTTCAACGGGAATATCTATCCCGTGGTGTTCCTCATATTTGTATTTTATGCCCATAAGGATCTCAACCGTTTCATCCTCTGTGGGCTCCTCGACTGTTACAGGCTGGAATCTCCGTTCGAGTGCGGCATCCTTTTCTATGTATTTCCTGTATTCGTCAATGGTGGTTGCACCGATAAGCTGTATCTCCCCTCTTGCCATGGATGGTTTCAGAATATTCGAGGCATCAAGGGTTCCCTCGGCACTGCCTGCTCCGATAAGGGTATGGATCTCATCCATAAAGATGATGATATTCCCGGCGCTCTTCACCTCCGCAATAACCCGCTTTATTCTTTCCTCAAATTCACCCCTGTACTTGCTTCCCGCAACCATTCCGGACATATCGAGTGAAACCACTCTTTTTTCCAGAAGTGATTCCGGCACATCCCCCGCCGCGATCCTTACGGCCAGACCTTCGGCAATAGCGGTCTTTCCCACGCCGGGCTCCCCGACCAGGCAGGGATTATTCTTTGTGCGGCGGCTTAATATCTGTATAACCCTCATGATCTCATTTTCCCGCCCGATCACCGGGTCAAGGGAATCCTCGGCAGCAAGGGCTGTGAGATCCCTGGAATAGGTATCAAGTGTAGGGGTTGCGGATCCATTTCCGTTTCCTCCGCTGACCCTCAGATCCTGCCTCATAAGAGCCGGATCCTCTCCTATGGCATCCAGGGTTTCTGCGTAGATCTTCGGAAGCTGTGCTCCTAAGGTATTGAGGAGCCGTACCGCAATATTGTCCCCTTCCCTTATGAGGCTTAATAGAATATGCTCGGTACCTACCGCACTGCTCTTAAAGCGCTCGGCAGTTTCCTCGCTCATCTTTAATACCTTTGCGGCTCTCGGGGTCAGTCCGTCCCCTTCGGAGAGCAAAACATCGGAGCCCGGGGCCACAAGCTGGTCAATAAGCTCCAGTATCTGCTTTTCCTGTATCTTATTTGCGGTAAGGACATAGAAAGCAACTCCTCCACCTTCTCTTAAGAGTCCCGTGAGGAGATGCTCCGTTCCTATATAATTAGCCTTGAATTCCCGTGCAGCCTCTCTTGCGAGAGTAAGGACATGTTCGGCTTTTTCCGTATATTTCATTTAATGCTTCTCTTTCATTTTTTCATATCGAGGAACTCAAAATCAAAGTCCTCGTCAAAATCAAATTCCTGCTCTTTTTTCTTCTTATTCAGAGCCGCATTTGTCTTTTTGGGGTTTAGTCCCGCGGTTATCTCCATATTCTCCCAGTCAACATCATCCTCAACCTTTTGTGTTGGATGCGTTATGCTCCTGTGCCTGACTGTTCTGGAAGCAGGGACGGGTTCCTCATCCTCTTCCTCTTCTTCCTCGTAGTCGTCTTCCTCCTCATCCTCGTAGTCGTCCTCGAAGTCCTCATCATCATCTTCCGTCTCTTCATCCAGAAGATAGGCTCTTTCCCTCTTTCCGATACTCTTTCTCTCCTTGGCCTTGGCTCTCTGTCTCATAGCCTCCTCCTCGGGATCCTCTTCATCCTCGCCATACTCGTCGCCTTTTTTGTTAATGATGGTATTCACAAGAATAAAGATCGCTATAACCAGAGCTACAGCAAGCACGATAATGATAAAAAGCCTGGTTCTTGAAAGCTTCTTGTATTTTACAAGGGTCTGGGATTCTCCCTTGGGGATATCCACATACCTCTGATAGGTTCCTCTTTCGATATCATAGAGATAGAAGCCGAGATTTGCGCTTTCATCTATGGCATAGAGAAGGCAGAATTCCTTCGGCTGTGCCTGGATCAAACCGGAGGCGTTGGTGTGGGCTATGGCGTCCAGGGCAACCATGGCGCTGTCATCAGCATCAGCCTTATCCTTCTCACCTGATCCCTCATCATCTTTTCCTTCACCGCTGTCCTCAGGAGGAGCCGCGTCCTCTTCTCCGCTTTCTTCTCCGCCTTCTTCTCCGCCTTCCGCATCTCCGGAGCCTCCGGAGCGGGCAGCCTCCCCGGCATTCAGATTAAGCTCTGCCGCATAGGCCTTCACACCGAAAAGAGATGCTTCCTTTTCAGGCTCCTTGCTGCTTTCCTCAGAGGCATCCTCTTCCTCCGGGAGCTCCTCCGGCAGGGACCAGGCAGTAGCGGTCTTGCTTCCCCATTGCAGCTTATGCTGTGAAAACCCGTCCGGACCCACCACATTATCTCCGGGATCCAGAATAATGATGTACTTTCCGGGATTCCCCTCTATCATTATCATATCGGACATCTTCGCATTCTCTGTGGTATCGCAGAGATAGAATTCACCTTTATTCCCGTCCTTGTCCGTGAGATAGGCGAGATGTACCGTGAGACCCTCAGCCCCTATTGTGGCGCTCTTACTCGTCATATAGGCAAGACTTACCTGCTGTCCCTGATAGTCCACGGTCTTTACCGCAAAGCCCTCGGGAACCTCACTTGCCGGGAAGGAAAGTGCGATATACTTCCCGTCGATATTCGTGCCGATATCACTGGGAACCACCTTTTCGAGCTCAGCCTGGGCAGCTTCCGCCATAGCCAGGGCTTCCTCCTCACTCAGTTCTCCTTCTTCGCCGGATCCTTCGGCATTTTCCTCTCCGTTCTCTTCTCCGTTTTCTTCACCGGCCGCCTCTTCTTCGGGGGCTGCTTCATCTGCATATACAAAAGCCGGCACTGAAGCTGTGATGAGCATAAACGCCAGTAATCCGGGTATTATGCGCTTCATCAATTCTTTCACATTCATCTTGTTTTATCCTTTCAAAACAGTAATTTAGTGAGAAGATTCTTCGGGCTGCGCCCTCAGAATGACACAGTTTATAGATTCTCTGCTGTTTCTCTCAATTAAGCGGCGCAGGTTTCTCCGGCATATTGCTGTAAACGGGTATCTGGAAAACGCCCACCGAAACCGCTGCCGGCTCATCCTCATAGCCCTTCAGAACATTTTTCGCCTCGGAAACCGGTGCGTAAACGCTGGTCATATATGCGTGATAAGCAGCGCCGTCCTTGAAGAAAAATCTTTGCTTATACAGTGTGTCCTGCTTATGGAGGCTGCTGTAGAAATACTCATCCGAAAGATGGTCTATGCCTCCGTTAATGGACTTTGTCCTGCTGTCCCAGCCTTCTTTTTTTGCGCGGATCAATCCGTTTACAACAGGGTCGCTGCCGTTTGCCCCGATATTAAAGTAATTATAGTAGCCTTCATATCCGGAATAGGTCCCGTTTATGAGGGCGTCACCCGAAGCCCCTCCATGCTCCTGCCTCATCCTGGCAGCCACAAGGTACGGGTTGATGCTTCTTGATATTGAGCTATTATACACTGTGGCTGAATAAGTGCTGTCCTCTCCGGGAATATCTCCCGTCATGGATGTGCCGGAGAGTATTTTTTTAACTCCCGCTTCATTGCTGCCTTCAGTGTCGGTCCCCGACAGAAACATAAAGAAGCTCTGATGTAATGTTCCGTCGGAATTCAGCATGAAGTTCCTTGGATCCATATAATAGGCGACCTTCTGTCTGGGTGCAGAAACCCAGTTTTCATTAAGCTCTGCCTCCTCAGTACCGGTTGCTGAGGCCTTTCCCGTATCCATAAGGGAAATATCCTCTATCGAACAAGTATTGAGAGTCGTCTCCACATCCTCCGGAGCCTTCTCTCCCTTTGAGCCGTCAAAGCCGGTAAGGGACGTATTGCCGTTACTCATTCCGGCAGAGATCACGCTTACCTTTGTCTGCTCATCCACGCAGTGGTCAAAGCTGTATCCCGGAGCGGGATCATAGGATTTAAATGTCCACATGGGATAGAGCTCATGAAGTGCTGCCAGAAGCTCCGTATAGCTCCCGCTGAAGCCCTGGTTCTTCAGGTCGTTTTCAAAATCATCCGTATTCAGATAATCATATCTTACATAGCCTGAGGAAACACTGTTTACCGGATTGAAGGAAACACCAAACCAGTAGTAGCCGCTTTCTCTCTCGTAGGCGGTTGACTGTACGGTACACTCCGTATCGAAGGGGAGCACACAGAGTGTCTCCTCCCGGTCTCCCGGAAGCTTCATTATTTTCACTTCATCAAAGGCAGTCTTGAATTTACTGCCCGGAGGGATCTCCGATGCCGATCTTCCGCTCCGGAGGAAGTCTGACCGCAAAAATCCGTTTATGCTAAGGGAATTGGAGCTTACCCTGTACCACTTCATCCCGTCCTTTCCGGTCAGCTCGTCGGTTATGGTAAGCCTGATCCCGGGATTCAGTGTCCTTATTATATCACCGTTAACAGCCTCATTTCTAAGCTGAATACCGGTCCCGTCTGTCACTGCCGATCTCGCGGATGCCAGAGCGGGTGACCCGAGAAGAAGTGACAGAACAGTCAATACGGAAAAAAATATTGAAAATCTAATGCGTCTCATCATTGTTTCTGAGGAACCTCTTCCGTCCTTCCTCCCCGACTGTGTAATCGGTTGAAACTCCGAATACATGCTCCTTCTTTTCCTCCAGAGCTTCCTTTTCCTTCTTCTTCTTCGCCGCTGCAACGGCCAGCTTTGAACAGGACTCGCAGTATCTGCCCGAGGTGATCGGCTTGCCGCAGGCCTCGCACTGGAGGAAGGTTCTGGAATCCTCTCTTATCTCCAGCTTCTCCTCCCGGAGCATATTCTTTATCTCGGACTCCTTTACACCGGTGGCCCTGGCGACCATTCCGGAGGTGGCTCCCGGATTAATCTCCAGATAATTCCTGACGATCCCGTAATCATCATACATTAAATGTCCGCATCTCTCACAGCGATACTCACCTATCCCCTTATATGCAAGAGGAGCTCCGCATTTCTCGCACTTCTCCGGAGTATGATAATCGTGTAAGAATTTCTCCTCGTAAAAATTCATACTTCGTCAATAGCCTTTCCGATATCCCTTCTGCAATATTTATTGTCGAAATCTACCCATGTAGCTGCCTCATAGGCATTTGAGCGCGCCTTGTGGAGATCACTGCCCTTGGCTGTTATACCGAGGACCCTTCCCCCGTTTGTGACTATGCCCTTCGGACTCTTTTTGGTGCCTGCATGGAAGCAGTAATATCCTTCCTTTTCATCGAATTTCTCAAGTCCCTTTATCAAATGACCCTTTGTGTACTTCACGGGATAGCCTTCCGATGCAAGAACCACGCAGACCGCAGCATTGTCCTCAAATTCAAGCTTTATCTTTCCCAGAGTGCCGTCGATGCAGGCCTCCATAATGTCTATTATATCGTTCTTCATCCGGGGCAGAACAACCTGTGCCTCGGGATCCCCGAACCTTGCATTATACTCCAGTACCTTTGGTCCTGAAGCGGTAAGCATGAGCCCGAAGAAGATGACTCCCTTAAACTCACGTCCTTCCGCCTTCATTGCGTCGACCGTAGGCTGGAAGATGGTCTTTTTGCATATGTCATTGATCTTTTTTGTATAGAAAGGCGAGGGGGAGAATGTCCCCATGCCTCCGGTATTCAGTCCGGTATCACCGTCTCCCGCCCTTTTATGATCCTGGGCCGAGGACATGATCTTTACAGTCTTTCCGTCACAGAAGGTAAGTACCGATACCTCCCGCCCCGTCATAAATTCCTCAATGACCATCTTGTTCCCGGCGGTACCGAATTTTTTGTCAAGCATTATCTCCTTCACGCCGTTCCGGGCTTCATCAAGCGTATTGCATATCAGCACTCCCTTTCCGAGAGCCAGCCCGTCGGCCTTCAGAACGATCGGAAACTTCACGCTGTCCAGATAGGAGAGAGCAGCTGCAGCATCCGTGAATACCTCATATCCGGCAGTTGGAATGCCGTATTTCTTCATAAGCTCCTTACTGAAGGCCTTTGAACCCTCCAGTATGGCTGCTTTCCTCTCCGGACCGAAAGCCCTGATCCCCGCTTCCTTAAAAGCATCCACCAGTCCTCCCACAAGAGGATCGTCGGGTCCCACAATGGCAAGATCGATCTCATGCTTCTTTGCAAATTTGACCAGACGGTCAAACTCCATAACCTTTATATCGGCACATTCAGCCAAAGCCGCTATGCCCGCATTTCCCGGGGCACAGTAGAGCTTTGTACATTTCGGACTTTTTTTCACAGCCTGGGCAATGGCGTGCTCTCTGCCGCCTCCGCCTACAATAAGGATGTTCATGTCATTTCAACCTTTCCGTTTACAACCTTTATCCTGCCTAAAGCTATAAGGTTCACGGCCTCCGGAAGTATCTTCCACTCTGCCTCCTCCATGACCCTTTTCTGCAATGTCTCCGGCGTATCGTCCTTTATGATGTTCACTGCCTTCTGAAGGATAATGGGCCCGCTGTCACAGCCTTCATCCACGAAGTGAACCGTGGCTCCCGTTACCCTGACTCCCCTTTTTAATGCCTCCTCATGAACCCTCAGACCGTAATAGCCCTTTCCGCAGAAGGAAGGGATGAGTGAGGGATGGATATTAATAATCCTGTTCTCATATTTCTTAACAAGAGCCGGCGGCAATACCAGAAGGAATCCTGCCAATACGATAAGCTCCGCATCCGACTTCTCAATGCTGTCGATAAGAGCCTTTTCAAAATCCTCGGCTTTTTCAAAATCCCCTTTTTTTATGACCTCTGAGGGGATCCCTGCTTTTTCCGCTCTTTCAAGAGCCTTAACCCCGCTCTTATTACTGATGACCTTTACGATCTCTGCATTCTGTATGCTTCCGGATCCCACACCGTCTATCAGTGCCTGGAGATTGGTTCCTCCGCCGCTTACCAGTACTGCGACCCTCAGCATAGCTTCACGCACCTTTCATCGGATCTGAAGGCTTCACCGATAATATATGCTTTCTCACCCGTCTCTTCAAGGATATTTACCGCCTTATCGGCATCAGCCTCACTGACTGCGGCAACCATACCTATGCCCATATTGTAGGTATTATACATCATATGCTCCTCTATATCTCCCTCGGCCATTATCATCCCGAATATGGGAGGGATACTGTAGGACGCCTTCTCTATCTTCGCCCCTGTATTCTCAGGCAGCATCCTGGGAATATTCTCGTAGAAGCCTCCACCGGTGATATGACTGCAGCCCTTTACCCTGACACCGGCTTTCTTCAGGGCCTTTAAGGCAGGAACATATATTCTTGTAGGTGTAAGGAGCGCTTCCCCGAGAGACGAACCTAAGGAATCAAAATACCGGTTCAGGCTTTTCTCATTCATAGGGAATATCTTTCTGACAAGTGAAAAGCCATTTGAATGTACTCCGCTGGAAGCGATACCTATAAGTACATCTCCCGGAACTATTTCCGAGCCGTCCGTCATCTCAGCCCTGTCCGCGATCCCGACGGCAAAGCCTGCGAGATCGTATTCATCCTCCGGATAAAAACCCGGCATTTCGGCGGTTTCTCCGCCTATAAGGGCGGCTCCGCTCATTTTGCAGCCTTCCGCCACACCCTTAACGATCTTTTCTATTTTTTCGGGATAATTCTTTCCGCAGGCTATGTAATCCAGGAAGAAAAGCGGCTCTCCCCCGGCGCAGGCTATGTCGTTTACACACATTGCAACACAATCTATGCCGACAGTGTCATGCTTATCAAGTATAAAGGCAAGCTTCAGCTTCGTTCCGACACCGTCCGTACCGGAAAGCAGGGTCGGCTCCTTCATCCCTGAAAAGTCCTTTAATGAAAATGCACCGGAAAACCCGCCGAGTCCGCCTATAACCTCGGGACGCAGTGTCCTTTCCACATGCTTTTTGATAAGCTCCACGGAGCGGTATCCGGCCTCAATATCCACACCGGCACTTTTGTAGTCGTTCATGAATAATCCTTTCTTCCGGTTTTCTTTAGCTTACTGTCCTTATTTTTTACTTCATCCCTCATTTTTTCGGAGAAAGCCTTTAATCTGTCAAGGAGAGCTCCGTCGTTTACAGCCAGTATTTTTGCGGCAAGAAGCCCGGCGTTTTTCGCTCCGTCTATAGCTACTGTGGCAACAGGTATCCCTGGAGGCATCTGCAGTATGGAATACAGCGCATCCGTCCCTGACAGTGACTTACTGTACATCGGCACTCCGATCACAGGCAGGGGAAATATGGCGGCGCACATTCCCGGGAGATGTGCAGCCATTCCGGCTCCAGCGATCACTACCTTAATCCCTCTTTTCTCCGCATTTTTCGCCCACTCAAAGAACTCCTCAGGTTCCCTGTGGGCTGAAATAATATTCATCTCATATTCTATCCCGAGCTCGTCCAGCACATCAGCTGCCTTGTTCATTACCGGCAGATCCGAATCCGAGCCCATTACTATCCCTATTTCCGGCATATCCTTATTCTCCATCATTCGTAACTGTTTCGGAACAGTTACCAACATTCATTGAAAAAGCGGTCCTTAACCGCTTTTTGATTTTTCATTGTATCATGTCCCGGAAGAAAATGAAAGCGGAGCGTTCAGCTCCTCAGTGCCCTCCAGCACGAATAAACCGTTCTCGATCACCGGATATTCATTCCCCTCATCATCCACAGACACTATTGAGCCAAGCTCGTCATAGGGGATGGTCACATCCGTATGGCATTCAAAGTACCTGAAGGACTCATCGGTCTTTCTTTTTATTGTACATTCATTGTCCCTTGAGATTATCTCCCGTCCGTCCGGATTATAGACCGGAATGTCCTCCGCACGGCTGTAGCAGGTATCGCCGAAGGCGAAGTGGGGACCTGTTTTCTCTGCTATAAGGATCTCAAGCTTTGAGAAGATACCGTACTTTTTTGCCATTGCATAGGCTGTGGTATTTGTTCCGATGGCAAATTCCCCCACCGGAAGTGTTTCGTGGTTATGTAGTATGTTTTCCTTTATGTATTCCCTGTTTTCCTCTTCAGAAGAAAAGTTCGTGCATCTGTAATCCGTGACAAAGCCGTCCTTCACCCTGATCTCCAGATTTTCGTATCTCAATCCGAACAGGTAGACCTCCGACACATGAAGTATTCCTTCGGTTCCCGGAAGGGACGGGGATGTGAACACCTCTCCGAGGGGGATATTTACATCCGCAACACAGTTTTCAAATACCGTCTCTTTCCCGGGGTTCTTTAACGGGCAGAGAGATACCCTGATATCCGTCCTGTTTCCGTTTCTTCCCCTTACCCTTACGAAACGCCCCTTTTCCAGAGCAAGGATGAGCTTCTCCTGAATGATCCTGTATTTTTCGTAATCAAGGGTATTCACCCTTACGGTCTCATCAAATATCGCCCTGAAATCCGGCCCTATCTTCGGAACCGGGAAGGATATTATGGTAAATGAGCGCTCTTCCCCCGGCATATAACGGTTAACGATCTTTCCCATTTCGGCGGAAAGCTTCAGCATTATATTCTGCTGTGCCCTTGTTTCCTTCAGGACTTCCTTTTTTATAACCGGAGAAAAGGGTTCATCCCCGAAGGTCTCAAGGACCGCTGGTCCCGCAAAGACCCCCGAGAGCTCCTTATATTCCTCGTATGCTTTTTCGATGATCTCAAGCTTCCTCTCACAGAAAGCTCTGTCCACAAAAACAGCCTTATCATTTCTATGATCAAATTCCATCTGCTTATTTGACACGGCTCCGCTGTAGCCGACCCTTGCGGATGAATTCCTGTTCGCACTGTATAGGGCGTGCCTCATAAATACTGTTTTCAAGCCCATTTTCTCAAAGTTTATAACGGCTGCCCTTATGACTCTTTCAAAGCCCAGGCTGTACCTTATACATACGGTCTTTTTCCTTGAAAGATCTTTATTTGTAACTTCAAAGCCCTTTCTGAAGCCCTCTGTGAAGGTATCCGCCATGGCAGCTATCCTTTCCTCCGGAAGGGAGGCGAGATAAGAAGAGATCTCCCTCGTATCATCATCGATATATTCACCGAAGGCCTCCAGATAAGAGGGCTCCGAAAGATCCGACTCCATTATGATTCGAAGCGCGAAATCATTGGAGGGATCTATCTGTGCCCTGACTCTTTCCCTTACGCTGTGCTCCATATAGTCGAATACAAAGCTCTTAATAATGCTCTTTAGGCTCTCCTTTGAAGGAGTGCCTTCACCCTCCTCCTCAGACAGGAAGAAGCTGTATATTTCCAGAAAGAGCTCAATAAGTATAAGCTCGTCGAAAAGCTTCTTTTCTGCCCTGAAAGGGATCACATTGAGGCTCTCATAGGCCACAAAGGAAAGAAGCTGTCCTATGCCGTCACCCAGATCACGGACAGCCCGGGCCGGGTCAAAATAGCTTTCCTCATATCTGCCGGGCAGTGTATCCCTATAGGACGGCTCCAGAAAAAACAGGGCACCTCTCCTGAAAAAATCCCTGTATTTTTCCTTCAGTTTATTTTCATCAGGGATCTCACGTATGCGCCCCATTGCCAGCGAATACCGCTCGGCGATATCAGACAACTGTGAATCCGACATAGATCACACCTCCCCAGAGAACAAGTGTAAGAACTGAAATGACGGTTCCGAGTCTCGGAAAGAGCCTGAAGGTCTCTTTTTCCGCAAGACTCACTATCCCGATAATGACACCCGCAAAGCTGAAAAGACAGGACAGAAAGCCCACTGCACCAAGCCTGGCATCAGCATTGCCTCCGGCCTTCAGTACAATGGACAGGCACACAAGAAATGAAACAAGGGAAATCGCACCGCTGATAAGCGATGCAATACCCTTATATGAAGTCTTCTTACTCGTAAAAAGATACTTTCTGCTGAAGAACATCAGAAGATTATCCTGGATTTTCCCGTGATAAGCTTCCCTCCGGAAATAAGAAGCAGTATCCCGCTTACCACTCCCACTACTATGAGAAGCACACCTAAAATGATATTTACCGTTCCGGAAAATCTCATGCTTCTGTAGATATGTTCATTATTTTCCATTTGACACCCTTTCGTAAAGATTCTTCGCTTCGCAATAAGATTCTTCGCTTCGCTCAGAATGACATTAATCAGCACCGTATTTCCGATAATAGTCGTCTATGGCTTCTTTCAGCTTATCATTAATGATCTTCTGTCCCTTTACCTCGTGGCTTAAGAGGTACTCCGTGACCTCGGACATTCTTACTATGGCCGTAGTCTTCATTCCGTACTTTTCCGAGATTTCCGTAAGGGCAGACTTTTCGCCCTCTCCCCTTTCCTCTCTGTCAACCGAAACACAGAGTCCAAGCACCGAAATATCCCCCCGCTCCTGTATGATCGGCAGTGTTTCTCTTATCGAGGTTCCGGCAGTCGTAACATCCTCGATTATCACTACCCTGTCTCCGTCACCCAAGGGACCGCCGAGAAGTATTCCCTTGTCTCCGTGATCCTTTATTTCCTTACGGTTCGAAGCGTATCTGATCTCACGGCCGTAAAGCTCACTAAATGCAATGACTGTTGCTGCCGAGAGAGGAATACCCTTGTAGGCCGGACCGAAGAGTACATCAAAGTCATCGCCGAAGGCGTCATGTATTGTCTTTGCATAATACTCCCCAAGCCTTTTTAACTGTGCTCCCGTCCTGTAAAAACCGGTGTTAATGAAAAATGGTGTATTCCTTCCGCTCTTTGTAACAAAGTCCCCGAATTTAAGAACCTCGCAGTCAAGCATAAACTCTATGAATTCTTCCTTATAAGCTTCCATTTATATCCTCCAACATATCCTTTACTGCTTCCCTCGCCGCATCCGCATAGCTCAAGCCGTCAAACCTGTCATTGTAGGGTTCCTTCGTATAGGCAGCGATTATCCCTCTTGAGGAATTAACTATAGCTCCGAGTCCGTCATCATTGAAAAAGCCCTTCAGATCCTCAGCCTTTCCTCCCTGTGCTCCGTATCCGGGCACAAGTATATAGGCGTGGGGCATGATCCTTCTGAGTGTCCGTCCCATTTCGGGATAGGTGGCTCCGACTACAGCTCCCACATTGGAATAATCTCCTTCCATAGAGGAGGCGCCCCACTTTTCAACGTGACCGGCTACTATTTCATACAGAGGCCTTCCATCCGAAGTCCTGTCCTGGAATTCACCGGAGGACTTATTGCTGGTCTTTACAAGAACGAAGATCCCCGCATCACCTTTGCCGCAGACATCTATAAAGGGCTGCACGCCGTCACTTCCGAGATAGGGGTTTACGGTGCAGAAATCCTCGTTGAAGGGCCGGAAAAGCTTCGAGCCTATCTCTATTTCACCTATATGGGCCTTTGCATAGGACATCGAGGTATTTCCGATGTCACCCCTCTTAATGTCCCCGATGACCAGAAGGCCCTTTTCGTGGCAGTAGTCCACGGTGTCCTTGAATGCCTTTAAGCCCGGGATCCCAAACTGCTCATACATGGCGATCTGGGGCTTCACGGCAGGGATAAGATCATATACCGCATCCACTATCCCCTTATTGAACCTATAGATAGCCTCCCCGGCACCCTCGGGGCTTTCGCCGAATTCCTCAAAGGCCTCCTTCTTTATGTGCTCCGGTACAAAGGAGAGATTGGGGTCGAGTCCCACGCAGACAGGCGCCTTTGTCTCTTCGATCTTTTCTATCAGCTTTTTTATCAAGTTCTTTTCCTCCGTTTGATGGTCTTTATGATCCTTCGCTCCGCTCAGGATGACATTTGATGTCTCCGCTTTGAATGACATTTGATGTCTCCGCTCAGGATGACACGTGTGTTTACCGAGTTTTCAAAAATTTATATTCCCTCTCAGCGGCCTCGTCATCTGGATAGCTTTTCAGGTAGCTCTCCATAAGTACCGCTGCCTTTTTGAAATCGGAGAGGTACTCATATGCCACTATCTGATTGAATAAAAGTGACTGCATGATCTCGCTGTCCCCCTGCTTTAGCCCGGTTTCAAAGGACTCCAGAGCCTCCGCATAGTTTCCGGTATCCATTTCACAGAGTCCCAGCTGGTTATATATCTCCACATTTCCCTGATTATCCTCGAGGTAGGTCTTGTAGAGTGAAGCCGCATAGGACTTATCTCCCAGGGCTTCGTAGGTTTTCCCGAGCCAGAGGATCAGCTCCGGATCGGACCCGTCGCCTCTCGCGGCCTCCAGCCTGTCCTTGGCTTCGTCATATTCGCCCATAAAGTAACTGAGCTTCCCCTTCTGGAAGTCATTTATCTTTGTAAGCTCCATGGCGCTCTTAAGGAAGGTTCCGGCCTCGTCGGAGGCTCCCGCATTAAGGAGACACTCATAAATATCTATGTACAGATCCGGGTCATCCTTTTTTAAGGAAACGGCGGAATTAAAATCCCTTACCGCCATATCCGTTTCTTCCAGGGCAAGCTCGGCCTTTCCGCGCAGGAAAAAGGCATCCGGATCATCACGCCTCAGGTTGATTATTGAGGTACAGGTTTCCTTTGACGCGGAAGGGTCTCCGTTTCTGAATTCCGCTACGGCCAGGTAAAAGGCTGTATCAAATTCCAGCTCTCCTATCCGTCCGTCGGACTCGCTTAAGGATGCCTTCAGGGAGGATACGGCATTTTTGTAATCCGCCTTGCCCATATAGGCTATGCCCCTGCCCCTGTATGCCTCCTGCAGGTTTTCATGCTCCTTTTCCGCTGCATCAAAAAACTGCAGCGCTGCGTCATATTCCTTCTCGGAAACCGCCTGATATCCCAGGAGATTATTGTCCTTTACGGTGACATCACTACAGCCAGTAACCGGAAAAAGTCCCATAAGCATAGACAGTATGACTGCTATGGCTTTTATTTTGCTTCCTGTTTTATTCAATATCTGTAAATGCGGTAACAGTTCTTGCCCGCTTCCTTTGCTTCATAAAGTGCTTTGTCTGCGGCCTTAAAAAGACTTTCATAGTCCACACCGTCCCTGGCAAAATAGGAGATCCCTATACTGCAGCTTATCCCAACGGTCTTTCCCCTGTCGGTGAAGTCCCGTTTTATGGCCTTATTGAGCTTCTTTGCCCTTTCCTCCGCGATGTTCCTTGTGGTGTTCCTCATAAACACCATAAATTCGTCTCCTCCCATGCGTCCAACATAATCAGACTCCCGGAAGGTCTCTCTTATACATCCGGCAACAAATTTTATGACCCGGTCTCCGAAATCGTGACCCAGCGTATCATTTACGTTTTTGAAATTATCCGTATCTATCATCATCATGGCGTGGCAGGAATTTACATCTCCCTCCGCCAGAAACTTCTCGATCCCGGACTGCATGGCAGTCTTATTCAGGAGTCCGGTCATACCGTCCCTTAAAGCCTTCTCCACCAGCTCTCTGGTCCTCTTCTTTTCCTCGGTGATATCCTTTGCCGAGCCGATGACCCTTATCACCCTTTCCTGCTTATCCGTGAAGCTGGCATAGCTCATTCTGAACCATACATAATCCCTGCTGTCCCCGGACTTTATCCTGTATTCCACCGTGCCCTTTCTCGCACCCTTAAGGCACTCTTCAAAAAGAGCACTGCAGGTATCCAGATCGTCAGGATGAATAACGTCACCCAGCCGCTTATTCGCCAGGAAATGCCTGATGACCCTGCGCCTTCCCTCCCTGTCCTTCTCAGAGGTCTCCATGATATCACTGATGGCATTATAGTCATATTCCGTGTTGTCCACGGCCTCTTCGATGAGCTTCAGCCTCTCGGTCTCCATAAAGAGCTGCTCCGTATTTCTCTGAAGCTCGGCCTGGATAAGCTTCTCATTTGTAACATCATTCAAAACCACAAGGAATCTTTTCTTTCCCTCGTTGTCCGTATAAAGCCTGCCCTTATGGTAGACCCAGACTATATCGTCCGTAAGCCCCCGCACCCTGTAGGTGAGCTCCACGCTGTCAAAGAACATGGTCTGGTTCTCTATCTGTTCCCTGACCATTGTCCTGTCATACTTATATACAAAGAGCTCGAAGCTGTTAAAAAAATGCTCCCTGAAGCTCTTCTCCGAGCAGCCGAAAATATTTAATAAACCCTCACTCACATAGCCTATCTTTTCACTTTCGGCGTCATATTCCATGACTCCCCCGGGTATGTTGTCAAGCAGCATTGAAAGCATCTGTTTCGTGCTTTTCAGCTCTGCTTCAAGGCTTTTTAAGTTTTCATTCTCTGTATCAGCCATACAGAGTAATTATAGCTTTTTTGCTCCTCTCTATCAAGACGGACCCTCCGGGCGTCCAGTGTCATTCACCGAGCGCAGAGAGCTTTTCAGCCATATCTGCTCCTGTCAGGGCTTCTATCACGTTATCCAGATCCCCTTCCATTACCTTTTCCAGAGAATAAAGGGTGAGCCCGATACGGTGATCAGTAAGCCTGGACTGCGGGAAATTATAGGTCCTTATCTTTTCAGAACGGTCACCGGTTCCGACCTGGGATCTCCTTAAATCCGCTTCCTCCGCATGGGCCTTTTCCTTATTCAGTTCATAGAGCTTCGCCCTGAGAACCTTAAAGGCCTTTGCCTTATTCTTTATCTGGGATTTTTCATCCTGGCAGGAAATGACTATCCCTGTCGGGAAATGTGTAAGCCTCACGGCGGAGTCCGTTGTGTTTACACACTGTCCTCCGTTTCCCGAAGCCCGGAACACATCTATACGGCAGTCATTCGGATCGATATTTACCTCTATTTCCGTGGCTTCCGGCATAATGGCAACCGTTACGGTGGAGGTATGTATCCTTCCTCCCGACTCCGTTTCCGGAACCCTCTGCACCCTGTGTACCCCGCTCTCATACTTCAGCTTTGAATAGGCTCCCTTCCCGTTTATCATAAAGCTTACGAATTTGAAGCCTCCGATGCCCGTATCCTCAACATCTGTGGTCTCCACCGAAAAGCCGTTCTTTTCCGCGTATTTTACGTACATCCGGTACAGACTGTAGGCAAAAAGCGCAGCCTCCTCACCTCCGGCCCCGGCTCTTATCTCCACGATCACGTTTCTGTCGTCATCCTCATCCTTCGGGATAAGCTTTATTTTCAGCTCCCTTTCAAGAGCCGGCCGCTTCTTCAGGGCTTCATTCAGCTCCTCCTTTGCAAGAGCCTTTAGCTCCGGATCGTCCTCGGACCTTATCATCTCCTCGGAATCCGAAACAGCCTTCTCATTTTCCTCATATGCCCTGTAGGCTTCGACTACGGGAGAAAGTTTTCCCTGCTCCTTCAATAACTCCATATAGAGCTTCGAATCCTCGCTTGTTCCGGGGTTATTGAGCCTCTGTGTTATCTCCTCGTACTTCAGTACCATTTCATTCAGCTTTTCAAACATTTCACTACTCTTTCGTTTCCGGAATAATCCCTTAAAACCTCTATATACCTGTATCCGGCCTCCTCAAGTATGGTCCGGACAGCCTGTCCCTCATCGTGCCCGGTCTCAAAGATAAGGCTGCCTCCGCTATTTAAATGGGGCTTTGCCTCCTCTGCAATTCGTCTGTAAAAAAGAAGTCCGTCCTCACCCCCGTCAAGGGCATTTAAGGGCTCAAAGAGCCTTACCTCCTCCATAAGCCCCCCGATCTCTTTACTTTTGATGTAGGGAGGATTGCAGAGGATATGATCAAAGACAGAACTGATATTTCCGAACAGATCGCTTTTGATAAAGTTTACATCCGTGATACCAAGGATCCGGGCATTTTCTCTGGCAAGATCAAGTGCAGCATCGGAAATATCTGCCCCCGTTCCTTTAATATCGTTTTTATATTTCATCAGAGACAAGAGGATGCATCCGC
Organism: uncultured Lachnospiraceae bacterium; assembly: GCA_902803625.1. GTDB lineage: Bacteria > Bacillota > Clostridia > Lachnospirales > Lachnospiraceae > NK4A144. Next base: position 5,229 of record CADCQV010000072.1, on the reverse strand, counting down.
TGCCGGTACACATATCAAGGATCTTCGAGCCGTCCTGCACGATCTTTAAGGCTTCCTCCACCAGAAACTCCGTATCGATCCTGGGGATCAGTACATTCTCCGAAACCTGAAACCTTAACCCCATAAAGTCCGTACAGCGCGTGATAAGCTGCAGAGGGACATGCCTTTTTCTTTTTTCTATGGTTTCCCTATAGCGCTTTTCTTCTCTGCTTTTTAGCTCAGCTTCTTTTCCTTCCGTTAAAAGAAAGGTCCTGTCACAGCCGGTTACAAACCTAAGCAGTAATTCACTGTCTATCTTATGTTCCTCTATTCCGGCTTCCGTAAGCACTCTGTCTCCGAATGCGGCAGCCTCACTATACGTCATTGCCGAAGTTTTCCTTAAGATACGTTTTCCAGTCAAATACCGCCTCAACAGATGCTATACCAACAAGGATCATTTCGTCATCCGGCTCCGCGGTCGTGAGCTTCTGCATCAGCAGCCCGGGTGCGGAAAGGGAACGTACTATAGGGTTATTGCTCCGTCCCGCCAGCCTTATAAATTCATATGCCACGCCGGCAATAAGGGGTATGAGAACGATACGCAGAACTGCCCGGAGGGCCCTGCTCTCCAGATCAATAAGCGAAAAGAAAAGTATGGAAACGACCATTACATACAACAGAAAGCTGGTGCCGCAGCGCCTGTGTTCCCTGGATGCGGCACGCACATTTTCAAGATTAAGCTCATGCCCCGTTTCCAGGCAGTTTATACATTTATGCTCGGCTCCGTGATAACGGAATACCCGCTTTATGTCCTCCATAAGGGAAATGGCTTTAATATAGATCACAAAGATCCCGAGCCTTATGATGCCTTCAATAAGGGCAAGGAGCTTTGTGGAGCCCACCCACTTTGAAAAAACAAGGGAGAGGTAATAGGGTATTACCATGAAGAGACCCAGGGAGAAAAACAGTGCGACTATGGTTACCGCTATTGACAGTGCTCCCATTCCGCCTTTCTTGTCGGAGGCACTCATAACCTCAACATTCCCGGATTTCTTTTCCGGATCTGATGCCTTTCCCGCATTTTCTTCTGGTTTCTCCTTTTTTTCGTCCTCTGTCTCCTCCGCAAAAAAATCAGCGGAATAATTTATGGCCTTCATCCCAAGCACCAGGGAATCGATGAAGCCTGCGATCCCCCTGAGTATCGGTATCTTTGACACCGATTCGGATGGTATTATCCCCGTATATTTGTCCTTTATCACGGCTATTTCCCCGTCAGGCTTCCTTACAGCCACAGCGTAATCATCCTTATTTCTCATCATTACGCCTTCCATGACGGCCTGTCCTCCTATGCCGGAGTATTTTGCATTACAGTTATTTTCCATTCATCTTTCCTCAAAAAAGAAGAAGCCGCCACCCGTAAGGTGACGGCCAAAATCCTTAATCTTATCCCTTCATACCATACTTCTTATTGAACTTGTCTATCCTGCCGTCAGCACGGGTTGCCTTCTGCATTCCCGTATAGAAGGGATGACACTTTGAGCAGACTTCAACTCTTATTTCCTGCTTTGTGGAGCCTGTCGTAAAAGTATTTCCACAGTTACAAGTTACCTTTGCCTGATAATATTTAGGCTGAATTTCCTGATTCATGATACTCACCTTTCTTCATTGACCGTAGATTACCAACCCGCGATCCAAAATACAAACCGTTAAATAAACAGCCTGTAAAGGATAACATAGTCGGCAATAAATTGCAATACCCCCGTCAGCTCAGGTCAGTATCATACCCCTGTCAGGTCAATATCATGTCATCCACCGCTGGGTCAGTATCATGTCATCCTGAGCGTCAGCGACGCATATCCCACATCGAAGATGTGGGATGCCGCCCCGGCGAGGGGTTGCGAAGCAACAGGAAGGATCTTTCCCCCGTTAAAAAAGATTCTTCGCTTCGCTCAGAATGACATTGGCTTAGTTATAAAAGATTCTTCGCTTCTCCCGGAATGACATTAACCGGATGACACTGCATGTGTATAGCATTCGTCGATCAGCCGAAGCTCCTCTTCGCTGAATTCCGTATTATCAAGTGCCTTTACGTTATCGAGTATCTGTCTGCTCTTTGACGCCCCGATAAGGGCACTGGTCACGGTTCCGTCGCGGAGTACCCAGGCAAGAGCCATTTCGGGCAGGGTCTGACCCCGCTTCTTTGCAAGCTCATTAAGCCTTCTCACGGCTTCCAGCTTTTCCGGCGTGACGGAGCTTTCCTTAAGGAATCTCCCGTCCCTTTTTATCCTGCTGTCCTCAGGTATACCGTTCAGGTATTTTTCGCTTAAGAGCCCCTGTGAGAGCGGACTGAAAACTATTATTCCCTTTCCGAGCTCAGCGGACATATCCTTAAGACCGTTCTTTTCAATGGTCCTGTCAAAAATAGAATAGCGGTTCTGGTTTATTATGAAAGGACATTTGTACTCATCGAGTAAAGCCGCTGCCTTTTTCAGGGTTGCTCCGTCATAATTTGATAAACCTGCGTACAGAGCCTTTCCGGATCTAACGATATCACTAAGGGCTCCCATGCTTTCCTCCAGGGGAGTATCCGGATCCATCCTGTGATGATAAAAGATATCCACATAGTCAAGTCCCAGCCTTTTTAGGGACTGATCGAGACCTGCTATGATATGCTTCCTGCTGCCCCAGCTTCCGTAAGGACCCTCCCACATATCATATCCGGCCTTTGTGGTGATTATCATTTCATCCCGGTAGCTGTACAGCTCTTCCTTAAGTATCCTTCCGAAATTGATCTCAGCATCCCCCGGCTCCGGCCCGTAATTATCCGCAAGGTCAAAATGGGTTATCCCGGAATCAAAGGCTGTGAAAATCAGAGCCTTCATATTCTCCATATCCGCACTGCCTCCGAAATTATGCCATAAGCCGAAGGATATCCCGGGCAGCTTAAGCCCCGACTGTCCGCACTTATAGTATTTCATGTCTGAATATCTGCTTACCTTTGCTGTATACAAGCTGTCAGCTCTCCTCTTCTATAATATTTCCGATCATTATCTTATTATCCTCAGCGGTTTCAATGACCCTGTCCCGGTTCTCCAGAAATACCTTTACGATCGCGGGATCAAAGCTCTTTCCGGCGCCCTCCTCTATAATACCAAAGGCGGTGTCATAGCTCATGGGCTCCTTATAGCTTCTCTTTGACAGCAGGGCATCAAACACATCGGAGATCGCCATTATCCGTGCGGAAAGAGGAATGTCCTCTCCGCTTATCCCCGTGGGATACCCGGTCCCGTCCCACTTCTCATGATGGTAGGCAGCTACATTCAATGCCTCCCTAAGATAACCGGAATCGCCTGTAAGCTTAATTGCGCTTTCAATAATGTCCTTTCCGGCAGTGGTATGCTTCTTCATTTCGGTGAATTCCTCATCAGTCAGCCTTCCCGGCTTATTCAGAATGACATCCGACACCTGTATCTTACCCACATCATGAAGGGGCGCCGCGTAGTTTACGGTCTTTACATATTCCTCATCATCCATAAAGTCGCTGTAGACACCGTTTTCCTTCAGAAGCTCCATTATAAGCCTTACGTAAGCGGCGGTTTTGCGGATGTGGTCCCCTGTACACTTGTCCCTGCTCTCCACGAGATTTGCAAGCACGTAGATGAGTCCGCTCTGCATAAATTCTATCTGGTCGCTCTTCTCCTTAACCTCCTCCAGGTATCTCACGGTATCGCTAAGGGTCTTTACGAGAACCTGATACAGATTTTCAAGCTCGTTTGCGGTTGAGATATCAAGAGCCCTCATCCGGTCTACGCTTACCTCAAGAGCCTGCTCGGAGTTATAGGCGAATTCGCCTGAAGCATGTGTCATGGCTCCAACCGGATATGTCAGGTGATAATTAAAGAACCAGAGAGAAAGTACCAGCACAAGGATGAAGAAGCCTATAAACAGGGACAGTATCTTTGCAAGGAAGCTTATACCGTTACTGACTATATCCTCCATACTGATATCCGCACAGGCATAGCAGACGCAGCTGCCGTTTTCGTCATATACCGGCTCATAATCCGAAAGAAGCCAGCCGTAACGGTCACTCACAACAACAGGATCAACCTGTCTTCCGTTCATCAGCTCCTTCTTAAACGGAAGGAAATCCTTTTCATACGGAAGAAGTGTTCCTGCCTTCTCTCCCTCAAGTCCGTCCGTATCAAGGTCGAATACCACCCTGTATCCTTCCTCTGTCATCCTGTAAACATAAATAAACTTTATACTTCCGGAGCTTTGCAGTATGCCCCTCAGCTTTTCTTCGGTTTCCAGATACTCCGGTGACGCATCTCCCATTTCGATGAATTCATCAACCTTTTCCGGATCTATGGATGCCGCAGCAAATTTAGCGGCATCGATACTCATCTCCTTATACTGCTCCATTGACTGGTTCCTGTAGAGGACAAAGCTTATGGCGGTGGTCGCCACCGTTATAAAGAGCATTATCAAACATACAAGGATGGATATCTCGCTCTTTAAGGAAAGCCCTCTGGTTCCCGTTCTCTTTACTTCATCTATCTCCTCATTACTAAGGGGCTTCTGCCTCCAGTCCGTGAGGCTTAAAAGCGAAGCCGTATCCTTCGGCATTATCTTCAAAAGACCGTAGGTGCATACAACGGTGATTGCTTTATCAACCATGTCGAGCAGAAAATCATAGGATATCTGTGAAACAAAGCCCTGCTCCGAAGGGCCGAAGATAAACCAGGTAAGGATCGATCCCAGAACACCGCCTATCAATGCAAGAAAGGGGATGGTAAAAAGCGCTTTGAAAAAGCTCTTAAAATACCCCTTCTCAGCAAAAAACGTCGCGGTAATGGCAATGAGTACGCTGATACCCGCATAGTACATATTAGTGAGATCTGCGGTGGAATTAATGATATTTGTGATATAACCCACAAAAATACCGGGCAGATACCCTCCGAGCACAGCCCCGAGAAGAGTTCCGATATTATCCACGTATAGGGGAAGACCGAAGAACTTTACAAGCCTGTTTACGGAAATATTTATGAAAACAAAAAGCAGATATACAAGGATCAGCTTAAACTTGTTCTTTTTTACCCTTTCCATGGCAGATTGATTATCCATACTGAAATCACACCTCCGATATTGCTCATCATTCCCCATTATCATAGCATGATTCGGACTCCAAAAGTCAAATGGCTTTTGGCGTTTGTATCATAGCATATTTGTGGCCTTACGGTAATGACCGGG
>CADCQV010000071.1 GCA_902803625.1 uncultured Lachnospiraceae bacterium | reverse complement strand
AGAGCTTATCTCCGGGGATAATTCCATAGTCTTAAGTATGACCGTTGCGGATAAGGGGAACCTATCCCGCTTTCAGGATGAGCACGGCAATTACATAGATCTCCCGGAGGACGGTATCGCCATCAGCAGGAGGGCTGCCGGGCAGCTGAATGTAAAGGCCGGAGATATGCTTTCCTTCCGTCATACTGACGGAAGCGGGGAGGGAAGAGAAAGAATAAAACTCATATATATCTCTCCCGGGAACCAGGGCATAGCCATGAGAAGATCCGTTTATGAAGGTCTGGGGTTCAGCTTCACACCCGGGACCCTTTATACCGATATGACGGTTCCCATTAACCTGTCTGCCGACAGGGATGAGGTGGCAGGTGTGGTATCAAAGGAAAGCCTGATCCGCGCCATGCGCAGGCAAAACGCCGGCACCTCCGAGGAGACGGTCTATTCCATGACCATTGCTGTCATAGTGGGTATTATCGCCATGTATAATCTGGGGGTACTCTCCTTCATCGAAAAGGTGAGGGAAATAGCTACACTGAAGGTGCTTGGCTTTGAGACGGAACGTATCAGATGGATACTTCAGCAGCAGAATATCATTATTACCGGTACAGGTACCGCACTGGGGCTTTCTATGGGACAAAGGATACTGATCACTATGATGTCCTCTCTTTCCGTTGATGATGACTATATCTACAGGATCTCCCTCAGCTCATATCTCATGGCATTCTTTCTGTCCTTCGTGCTGTCACTTATAGTAAATTCCATCATATCGTCAAAGGTAAAGAGTATAGATATGGTGGAAGCCCTTAAGGGCGTCGAATGATCAGAGCCTTTCCGAGAAAAGGGACAGGGATCCGTTAATTAATCGCCCAGTTCTTCCGGTTCCTTCGGATGTTCATTTATCTCAATATTTTCAACGGTCCCGTTCTTTACGATGACTACCTTATCGGCGATCTCCTTAAAAAGATTGTTATGGGTGACCATGACAACCGTTCTATGGTGGATACTGCTCTGCTCCTTCAATATCTTCAGGACTTCATTTCCCGTTTTTGAATCAAGCGCTCCCGTGGGCTCATCGCAGAGAAGGAGCCTTGGCTTCTTCGCAATGGCTCTTGCAATGGAAACCCTCTGCTGCTGGCCTCCCGATAACTGTGAAGGAAACTTATCCTTCTGACCGGACAGCCCTACCATGTCCAGTGCCTCTTTGGGGTCCATGATGTCGAGCCCCAGATCCTGCATCAGGGACACATTTTCAAGGGCGGTCAATGTGGGCACCAGATTGTAGAACTGGAAGATTATTCCAACGTCCTTTGCCCTGAATTTCCCGAGGCGTTTATCATCAAAAGCAGTGATCTCATCCTCTCCGAAAAAGATCCTGCCCTTTGTGGCACCGTCCAGTCCGCCAACGAGATTAAGGAGGGTGCTCTTTCCCGCCCCGCTGGGCCCGAGGATCACCACCATCTCGCCCTCGTCTATGGTGAGGTTGACATCATGTAAAGCCTCGTAAGGAACTGATCCTGTAATGTATGTTTTTCCCACATCCACAAAGCGGACGAGCTCTGTTTTCATCTCAGAAAAAACCTCCCTTTTAGTTTTCTATTATATCACAGGCACTTTTTGCACACAATTCACAGGTGTTAAACAAACTAGTGCCGCAGGATTGTTGGTGGTATACCTCTTTCAATGCTTTAGAAATATGGGGGAGAAAACATATGAATCATTCAACACTGATGCTTTTAGGCATGGGTTTTGCTGGCAAGTCTTTATTGAATATGTTGGTAGAGGAAGGCTTTTTTCGAATATAAGTCAGTTGCGACGGTTCTCGGTGACTTCCCCAATGACTTCCAATATCCCGCGTGTTTTTTCCCCATCCTCATATATGGGACTGTGTGCGCACCCTTTATATAGAAAGAACTCTTTATGAGGAGCTTTTACTGTCTCATAGTATTCCTTCTGTATTGATGTACAGCACGTCATATCTTTTTCGCCTGCAAAGAAATAGATCGGTATCTCCACCTCGGGAACCGCTTCAAAAGCATTGAACGATCTCGATTCATTATGGACTGCAAACAAACCCGATGCAGCCTTGCCTCTCCATATGTTTATCCTTTCTAACGGGGTATAGGCGGCCAACCTGAGACTTGGAAAGAACAGATCCGTTATCACATTATCCATATCAGAAGTTGTTCCGACACCGAGGGAATGCATAGCCTTATCCCTTAGACCGGAATTCGTGTACCTTCTGTAATCTTCTTCAGATTCCCTTATATTATATTCATCAAATTTGGCAACCATCGAACTGTCGCCGGCGTCTTCATAGCGGTCACGCATATAATCGTATGCCATAAGCTCCGAACGGTGCTGATCGCAAATCTGTGACATAGCAAGATAGGCTGTATAGTTCTCCGGGTGCCGGTCGACCGTATTCAGTGCGATATATGTTCCAAAGGAATGCCCCATGATGTATATCTTTTCCTGATCAAAACGCTCCTTAAGATATTCCGTAACATACAAAGTGTCCTCAATATATCTATCTGTCGTCATTTCGCCCGGATCGGTATTTTTGTTATAAGATAAACCCGTT
>CADCQV010000070.1 GCA_902803625.1 uncultured Lachnospiraceae bacterium | reverse complement strand
TCAGATTCTCACATCCATACTCTGTAACAAGATAATGGATATTTGTCCTCGTATCCGTTACTATGCTTCCGTCAGCGAGAGTGGGACGGATCCTTGACTTCACTGTACCGTCCTTCTGGGTAAAGGTGGATGAACAGCAGATGAAGCTCTTTCCGCCCTTGCTCCTGTACGCTCCGAGAACGAAATCAAGCTGTCCACCCGCTCCGGATATCTGCTTTGTACCGGCGCTCTCTGCATTGACCTGTCCGTAAAGATCCACGTCCACCGCATTGTTTATGGAGATAAAGTTATCAAGGCTGCTGACCGAATCAATGTCATTCACATACCCCACGCTTGAAGCAAGGCACTCGGGATTGTTATTGAGATAGTCGTAAAGCTTTTTCGTACCGGCTCCGAATGCGTACACCTGCTTCCCCGTGCCGTGATTCTTCCTGCTGCCGTTTATCTTTCCGGCCTTTGCGATGTCCACAAAGGCATCCACATACATTTCCGTATGCACTCCGAGATCCTTAAGATCGCTCTTCGCAATGAAGCTTCCTATGGTATTCGGCATTGATCCGATACCGAGCTGCAGGCAGGCTCCGTCGGGGATCCGGGGCACAATAAGATTCGCAACCTTTATATCCACCTCGGTAGGTTCTCCTCCGGCACCCATCTCTCCGATCGGAGGATTGTCACCCTCTACTATCATATCCACATTATCGATATGAACGGCGTTAACTGTGCCGCCGAAGCACATCGGCATGTTCTTGTTTACTTCTACTATTATTTTTTCCGCTTTTTTGCAGATAGCCTCCAGATGGCTGCAGCTGGGTCCGAAATTAAACCACCCATGCTCATCCATAGGTGTCACCTGAAATACTGCAACATTAAGCGTGTCTTCGCTTTCCATATAGTATTTGGGAAGCTCACTGTAACGTAAGGGAGCATAGTATCCGAAGCCTCTGGCTATGGTCTTTCTCTCGATGCCGCTCATATGCCAGCTGTTCCAGGTCATATGCTTTTCCGGTTCCTCTATCTTAAAGATCTCCGGCTCCCAGATAAGGATGCCTCCTCTGAAATTCACATCCTTCAGGGAAGGAAGTCTCTTCGCGATGGCCTGATCCACCTTTACCGGAGTCCCCACTGCCCAGCCGTAATCGACCCAGTCGCCGTCCTTCACGACCTCCGCCGCTTTTTCGGCACTTACAAGCTTCTTTGAATACTGTTCTTCGTAACCCATTTTATCCTCCTCTGTAATTATTGTTTTTAATAGGGAGCCACAAATCCCTTTGGAAGATTGTAAACATCCCCTATATGCTTCTGCACCAGATTTGTAAGCCTTATATCAAAACCCTCACTTCTGAAATGCCCTATTCTGTCCCGCAAAAGGAAAAGCTCGGTCTCCAGATTGGCCTTCACCCAGGCCGCACCGTAAAATTCGGTTGCTCTTAAGAGGTATTCCTCCATAACGCTCCAGTCCGAGGCATTCGGATATATTAGCACCATATCCTTTTTTATTTCCGGATCATTCCCCAGTCTCTTTATCAGTCTGTCATTGTCGTCAACAAACATTATCTCGTAGGGATTGTTCCGGTACTGCAGGGCTATCATCTCGGCACAGAAGTCAAAATAACGCACTGTATCCGTGCTGCTGAGCCCCTCGATGGATCTCTTTATATCGAATCTTCTGTCGATGCACCTGTCCTTATTAAGATTTAAGATGGTCGTCATCCCAAGGCAGGGATATGCGGCTATTATCTTCATTCTGTAAAATCATCTCCTCATAAGTATCCTTGCTATCTCATCATCGGATGCTCCCCGGGGGATACGGAAGTCTCCCGTGGACAGCCTTCTGTCGTAGCCGTTTGCGCACAGGAAGCCGTCAAACTGTGATGCACTTGAGACTGCACCGGCTTTTTCAAGCTCCCTGGCAACCGCCGTGGAAGAGGATCCGGCATTTACATGGATCGAAATAAATCCGCTATCCGTTTCCGTAACCGTGGACTGATCCCCGGCCTCGGTCTCTGCCGCATCCGCAAGAAGTTCCGACTTTGTCTTGTCTTCTCCGGTCAAATCTGATTTAAGAGCGGTGGTCTGATTATCCCTTATGCCTTCCTCTATGACATTTTCCGCACTCTTTTCTCCGGGCTCCTTAACTGCCTCTGCTTCGCTCACGCTCTCTTTGCCCGACGCTTCCTTAACGGGCTCTGATCCGCTCACGCTCTCTTTGCCCGACGCTTCCTTAATGCTCTCCTGCTCTGCTGCGCTCACACTCACTTCGCCCGGTGCTTCCTCAATGGGTTCCGGCTCTGCTGCGCTCACGCTCACCTCACCGGCAGATACCTCTGAGGGCGGCTCCTGAAGCACTGTCTCCGAAGGCTCCTCCGTCAATGCCTCTATTTCCGGCGCTGTGGCAACGGTATAGGCCTCGGTAAGTGTCTCATTTCCGTCGCTCATACCGAGCTCCTTTGCCCGTTCCATAATCTCGGAATCCGACATGGCCTTTGTCCTGCTTCCTCCGCCGAAGGAGAGCACAACAGCGGTTATCAGTATTCCGATACCTGCTCCTCTTAAATACGACCGGAGATTCATGACTCACCGCCGTTCTGTTCTTCACCGCTGAAAAGATCGGTTATGAGATTCACCTCACCAACCCCGATATTAAGGCTCTTTGCTATATCCACGTTGTCCATTCCGCTTTTTTTCATTTCAAGAACCTTTTCGTTCCTGGACAATTCCCCCTGATCCTCACTGTCTGTTTTTTCCTGAATATCCGAAGGCATATTCTCACCGGATGCGCTGTCAGCCTGAGGAAGGCTGTCCTTTCCTCCGCCTCCCAGGCCTGCGATGGCGTTCTTCAGTCTGTCCATTCCCGAAAGTGATCTTTCCTCTTCCTTTTCATCACTGTAGAGAAGCTCCCGGATGGGCTCACTGCTGTCCTCGCTTTCGCCCTCCTTAAATACGCTCTCCTGCTCTTTTCTGACCGCATCGGCCTTCCTTATGGTATTTTTTAGGTCAGAGCTTTTATTATCCAGCATATCATAGAGGAACATGACCTCCTGGTGGTTCTTTTCGATCTCATCCATCACCACCTTTGAATAGTCCTCTATAGCCATTATCTTTTCATTTGTCAGGCGTTCCAGTTCCCGCTTTGCCCTCTGCTCTTCCTCTTCCCTGGCCGCCACGGCAACGTCGGAAAGCCGGCCCTTCACCTGCTCCACACGCTCGTCTATCATCCGGTCCAGCTTCATTCCCATAGCCTTTGAGCTCTTGCCGCCGTCGTTTCTGTTATCAGGTACCATAAAGCTTGCGATAAAAAGCAGTGCTCCCACGATGAGGAGCACTATTCCCATAACTGTCATATCGTTATATCAAACCCACCTTTACCCTTAATAATTACTGTTCCGTCCTTGTCTTTCCTTTTGCGCTGCCTGCCCCCGTCTCCCGCGTATTCATTGTCTCCCTTTTCGGAGGAATCGAATTTTCTCTGGTCGTTATTGGCATCATCCGCTTCCCGTACACGGCTCAGCTTGTCCGTCGTATCCTCTTCATTACGCCTGGCAGCTTCACCCTGCATTACATTGACTTTTCCGTCTTCATTTGCTCTGAGCTCCGCAATATTCTGCGATGCATTTATTGTTCCGTTGAAAACAATGGGACTAAGCGCCATAATATTCTCCAATTACCGATAATATCAGATAAACGGTATCATACAGACTTCAGCATGCTTCTTTACGAACCGGCAGTAATTATATGCATTCTTCAGCACCATTGTACAGTCGGAGATCACAAGCTTCGTTCCAGCAAATGCAACATCCCTGACGGCGATCACGGCATCATCGCTTCCTTCCATATCCTCGGTAAGCGCTTCCAGCTCCTTCTTATTCTCTTCATACTTCGTCTGACAGCTTAATAGCTGCTGTGAAAGTGCTTTTACCTGAGCTGCCTGCTCGGGAGAAAGCTTTTCTCCCCTTTTCATCTTCTGCTGCATGGCAAGCAGCACGGGCTGTATTTTTTTCACATTCTTTACAAGATTCTCGTTTTCCTTATTCAGTCCGATATATTTTTCCTTGACTGCGGGATCGATTCCAACCTCCAGAGTGGTATCCCCGCCCATATCGGAGCCGATTATCTTCGCCTCTATCGAATAACGGGCTCTGACATTGCCGCCGCTTATGAAGCCTTTCTTGCCGTCAACAAATATCCCGTTGCCGGCGACCACCCTGCTGTTTATTATACATTCGGTGGTAACATTATTCCCGGCCTCCACCGTAGCGTTCTCAATATACTTAACCACCACGTTCTTTCCGGCCTTCAGGACACCCCTTTCCATTCCGTTTACACCGCGGACAACGGTTATCTGTCCGCCGGCTTCCACGTAGGCTCCCTCCACGACACCCTTGATCTCTATGTCTCCGGTAGCCTTAACCCTGAAACCCGCTATGACATTCCCCCTGATAAGGAGATTCCCGTCATAGTCCTCTATATTACCCGTGGAGGTATCCACATTTTCAAGCTCCAGCACCCCGGATACAAATATCTTTCCCTGAAGGATGCTTATATGGCCGTCAATATCGGAGATAAGCTTTGTTCCGTCCTCCGAAACATGCATATTCGGACCGTAGCTGAATTTCGCATCCTTCACAGGTCTCGGAGCTATGCGTCTGCCATAGACATCAAAGCCGTCCTCTCCGGGCACTGCGGGTGTACGCTCTGCAACAACCTGACCCTTCCCGCAGGTAGTTACGGTGTTCAGGTGGAAGAAGTCTACCGAGCCGTCCTCATTTACCTGAGGCTTCCTAGAGGGATCGGTATTGAAAAGATACCTGATCTCACCGTCACTGCCCTCCTTTGGCTCCTTCCCTTCAGCCAGCAGATAGCTCTTGCAATACTGCCTGTCTGCCAGAAACCCGTTAAAGGCTTCTTCATTGAGGGCTGCCTTTATTTCATTCGCCTTAAGATCGCCCCTGATCTCATTAATGTCAACTCTTGTCCCTCCGTCTGTAGGAGGATAAAAACGGAATATAACCTTCATCCCGTCACTGCTGACTCTCAGGGATGTCTCCTCATTGACCTCGCTTATCCGCTGCTTTTGCAGCAGAACCCTGCTCTCCGAATTCCGTTCTATGGCAGATCTCAGCATAGTGGCACTGTAGTCTACATTCTTCCTGTTTAAGTAGGCTTCCAGTTCCTTTAAATCCAGCTTCTTTCCGCCCTCTTCAGGAGGATATATAATAACCGACGTACCTTTATCATCCAGTGCCAGCCTGAAATATCCGTTTCTCTCTCCCATAAAAATACCTTTCGAGACCGTCTTTTCTTCTATGCTGTTATTATCAGAGTTCTTCTCCCCTTCCCCTCTGTCATCCTCTCAGACCTTATCCGTGATAAGTCCCATATATTTCCCAAGCTTGGTCTTCATTTTCTGCAATGCCCTTACATGAAGCTGGGAAACCCTGGATTCGGAAACCTCCAGGATGTTGCTTATTTCCTTCAAGGTCAGTTCTTCATAGTAATAAAGAAGAATGACCTTCCGTTCCTTTTCCGTAAGGAGCGTGAGAGACTCAGCCAGAGTCTTCTTCAGTTCATCCTTCTCAACCACCTCTTCCGGTCCCAGGATCCGGTCCTGTGCCGCCACGTCCTTTACCGGAGCCTCAGCGCCGGCCTCCTGGAATTCATCCAGCGAAACCACGTTTGTGACAGCCATCTGTGCCTGCCACTCCGCATACTCGTCGTCACTTATGCCCAGCTTTTTTGCAATATCCTGATCGGACGCAGTCTTTCCGGTTTCACTTTCAACGTCCTTGATGGCCTGCTCTATCTTCTTCTGACGCTGCCTGACAGTCCGGGGGATCCAGTCCATCTTCCTTATCTGATCGAGGATGGAGCCCCTTATCCGCAGAGATGCGTAGGTTTCAAATTTTACATCCTTCGTCAGATCGAATTTGTCTATAGCATCTATCAGACCAAAAATGCCATAACCTACCAGATCATCATATTCCACATTGTATCCGAGATACATGCTTAAACGTCCGGCAACCACCTTCACAAGGGGAGCATATTCAACTATGATCTTTTCCCTGAGGGCCGGATCACCCGTTTTCAGATATCCGTCCCAGAGCTTTTTTCTGGATACCTCGTCCATATCTTATGTTTCTATTTCCTCGGTACTTATCTCTTCCCCGGAACCCCCGCCGGGAGCGGTATCTCCTGCCTCTTCACCGGAGGATCTCTCGATCACCTTGTCCTTTTCTCCCGTCTTTTCCTCAGGAGGCTCTATCTCTATTGTATCAAGAAGCAGCTTTAGTATATCCCCGAGAACAAGGAAGATGACCAAAGCCACAAATATGATCTCCAGCGATGTGAGCAGCGGATCATGCCGGACAAAGGTAAATATGGCTGCAGCCCCTCCCCCGAAAAGCATCACTATGGTAGGAACTGTCTTTGTACGAAGATGAAGAGGTTCGACTACCTCTTCCTCTTCATCCTGTTTTTCCTCTTCTGTTTTTTCTTCCTGTGGTTCTTCAGGAGCTGTTTCCTGATTTTCTACCTCTGCCACATCACTCATATGGTTTTCACCGGTTTGCCGACAGCCTTAATTATATAATCTCCGGTCTCCGGAAAAAACTCAACTGTACGACCGAAATTCAGTCCGGTATCCTGGGCAAGGATGGGGATTCTAAGCTCGGCAAGCACCTTTTTCACCGCTTCCACATTCCTGTCTCCCACATTGACCAGGGCTGTATTATTGGAGAAGGCAAACATCTTTGCCCCGCCCGCTATCTTGGCGGTGAATCTGGCTCTGCTGCCTCCCTGCTGCTCCATCAGACGCACCAGCTCCTTTACGCCTGTATCCGCAAATTTCGCTATATTCTGATTACTCCTGATCGCCGTGCTGTCAGGAAGCATCACATGGGCAAGTCCTCCGTTTCCGGTAACCTTATCCCTAATGGCAACGCCCACACAGGATCCTAGTCCCAGTGTGGTAATGCCCTGTCCCTTCGGGCAGAGCTTCAAGTCCGCCATCCCGACTTTTATCAGCTCACTCATATCTTCAACCTCTATATCTGCAAACAACCCGGAATATCATACACACTTACTTTTTATCTTCAGATCGATATTCCAAGGGCAGACAGCAGCTTGCTGTATGAAGGCAGATCCGGAACAAGGATAAAATATCCGTTCAGCTCATCGTCGTTACTGAATGCCGTCTGTATCATAAGCATCTTGTCACCAACCATACCGAATTCTATTGCAGGAACAGATAGTATCGCTCCGGCCATATCGACGGTGAGATCGGGAACAGATTCGGTTATCTTCAGATTCGTCATTGCGGAGAGCGAATTGAGATATGCACCGGTAATGATATTTCCTATCTCCTTCAGAACCGACTGCTCCATTTCACTTAAAACTTCCCCGCCGCCGGGCTCCATACCCATCGCGCTCATCATATTCCCGATGAGCCTCTGAGCTGATTTCTGCTCCAGCAGAAACATCATGCTTCCGGTAATGTCACCCTGAACAAGAACATATATTCCTGCCATGATCTGCTCGTCGCCGCCTATGGCTTCTCCGATCTGATTGAAGCCCAGAAGCTCAACTCTCGGCACCTTCATCTCCACCTTTGCCTGAAGCATCTGTGCCAGGCTTGAAGCGGCATTTCCGGCTCCGATATTTCCGATCTCCTTCAGGACATCAAAATACATATCGTCTACGTGGTTAAGATCCAATTCTGCCATGGAAGGATCCCTCCTTTTATTGTGACGCCCCAAAGGGACGTTGCAAGTTGTGATGCCCCAGGGGGCATATCATGCGAACCGCTGACACGCCCAAGGCGTGTTCTGATCGGCGTTAAATATCCACCTCTCCGATGATCGTGGAAATATCCAGCAGAGAAACCAGTCCGTTCTCAACCTTTCCTACACCACTGATAAATGACTGCACGCCGCTCTTGCTGTCATGTGAAACATTGTCCTCGACATCATCGGCCCTGAGGTTATAAACCTTCTTTACCTCGTCAACCAGTACCCCGATGCTTCCGCTCTGATCCACCTTCAGGATGATGATACGGCTCTTACCGGTTATCTCATCCTCGGGAAGTCCCATCTTTATCCTGAGGCTCATTACAGGTACTACCTCGCCGCGAAGATTGATGACACCACGGAAATACTCTGAGCTCTTGGGTACTCTGGTGATCCTCTGCATACGGACGATATTGTCGATATACTTGATATCTATTCCGTACTGCTCATTGCCGAGCCCCACAACGATATACTGGGTAACATCATTATCTATGATTCTTAATTCGTCAGCCATAACTTTACCTTCCCCCTCTTAGAACAGTGCATTTGAATCAATGATCAGTGCAACTTCGCCGTCTCCGAGGATGGTGGCACCGCTTATGATCCTGCTTGTGTTGATATATTTTCCGAGGGACTTGATAACAACTTCCTGCTGGCCCATAAGCTCATCCACCACAAGACCGGCCAGGCTGTCTCCCTTCTTTACGACAACTATTATGAGGTTCTCATTGTTTCTCTCAACCTCGGGGGCATCCAGCATATCCGAAAGCCTGATAATGGGAATAACAGAGCCGCGGAGCTGTATAACTTCCTTATTCTCCACAAGTCTGATCTCTGAAACAGGTATATCCTCGATGGTCTGTATGTTTCCGAGAGCAATGGCGTACTTCTCACCGCCCACGAGAACCATAAGAGCCTGTATGATGGCAAGGGTGAGAGGAAGTCTGACGATAAAGGTGGAGCCTTCGCCAAGCTTTGTCTTCACCTCGACATCTCCGCCGAGCTGCTCAATATTGCTCTTTACAACGTCCAGACCCACGCCTCTTCCGGAAATATCCGTAACCTTCTTCGCCATTGAGAAGCCGGGATCAAAGAGAACATCGATCACTTCCTTGTCATTCATCTGCAGAGCCTGCTCTTCGGGGATAAAGTTTCTCTCTATTATCTTCCTTCTGACAGCCTCTACATCAATACCGTTACCGTCGTCACCTACTTCGATGATAACGTTATTGCCCTCCTGATAAGCATTGAGGAAAATGGAACCGGTTTCCGGCTTTCCTCTCTCGCTTCTGACATCCGGAGTCTCCAGACCGTGATCCGCGCTGTTTCTAAGAAGGTGCATAAGGGGATCGCCTATCTGGTCAACCACTGTACGGTCAAGCTCTGTCTCTTCACCGGTGATGGTGAGCTGCATACGCTTGCCGAGCTTCTTTTCGAGATCCCTTATCATTCTGGGGAATCTCTGGAGTGCGCTCTCTATAGGTACCATCCTGACCTTCATAACCGATTCATGAAGGTTGGTGGTAACACTTTCCAGATATTCAACGTTCTCGGTAATAACCTGACTCTCCGAATTGGAGCCGCCCGACATCTGTGCTGCCGAAGAAACAAGGGCATTCTTTGCGATGATAAGCTCGGAAACCAGATTCATCAGAATATCCAGCTTCTCGATATCCACACGGACTGTCTGGCTCGCAACCGGTTTCTTGGCGGGAGCGGCCTTCTTTGATGCTGCGGATGAAGCAGCCGTCTCAGCCTGGGGAGCTGCCGCAGTATGCTCAACGGAAACCTCTGCACTCTCTGCAGCGGCCGCCGTATCCTCGCCCCCGGCCTCCTGTGCCGCTTCTGCAGAGGAAGCCTCTGCCTCTTCCGGAGCGGTACCGTTATTGTCTACCATCTCCTCGTTATATTCTTCTCCGACAACCTCTTCTATCTCGGATACGGATTTAATGGCAGCCACGATCTTATCCATGGGTTCGCCGGTAATAACGAAGATACTGAATGAGAAATCAAACTTCTCATCCTCTATATCCTGTGAGGAAGGGTCGCTGACAATGATCTCGCCCATCTCTTCAATGGCCTTGAATACCAGAAAAGCCCTGGCAGCCTTCAGCATACAGTTCTCATCGATGTAAACCGTGAAGCCGTACACCTTCTTGTCCGCCACTATGGCATCCTTCATCACATCCTTCTGGGCCTCTTCCAGAACAATGGTCCTGTAAACAGCCTTATCACCGTCTGCAGATTCCTGATTCTCCGCTCCCTCGGGAGCTGCAGCTTCAGCAGCCGCCCCACCGCCTTCCGCAGCCGGTGCACCGCCGCCCTCCAGGAACTTATTCAGCTCGGCTATAATGGATTCGTTGTCATCCTCGCCTTCGTCGGAAGAATCCCTTATCGTATCCACATATCCCTGTATGGCATCCAGTGCCTGGAAAAGGATATCGATGAGATTTGAAGTGACCTTCATCTGACCGCCGCGGATCGCCGAAAAGACATCCTCGGTGTCATGTGTAAGTCTCTGCAGGCGTTTATATCCCATTGTACCCGCCATTCCCTTCAGTGAATGTGCGGCACGGAATATTTCATTAATGGAATCCTCGTTCTCCGGATCCTGCTCCAGAGTCAGAAGGTTGTCATTAAGTGCCTGAATGTGTTCCTGGGATTCATCCAGGAAAATACCTAAATACTGGCCTACATCCATATTACCTTACCCCCACGTGCTTCGCGATCGCATCAGCCACCCTGTTCAGCGGTACTATCTCGCTGACAAGCCCGGTAAGCGCTATTGCCCTTGGCATGCCATATACCGCGCTTGTTGCTTCGTCCTGGGCGATCACATAGATTTTTTTCTGTTTCTCAAGATTCTCTATACCGGCAGTGCCGTCCGCACCCATTCCGGTAAGTACTGCACAGCAGATCTCCGCATAGGGAGAGTCGGTCAGGGATTCATACATATAGTTTGCCGCGGGCTTAACGCCCTCCCTTGCCGGCTCATCACTGTAGTAGATCCTCATGTGGCCTCCGCTCCTGCCGACCTTCATATGCTTCCCTCCGGCCGCGAGATAAACGGTGCCCTTTTCCAGAAGATCCCCGTCGGCGGCTTCCTTCACCCTTACCTTTGACAAGGTGTCAAGCCTTTCGGCAAGAGACTTCGTAAAGCCGGGCGGCATATGCTGCACCAGAAGTATGGGAGCATTTATTCCCGCAGGAATATAAGGAATGACCTGCTGTAATGCCTTCGGGCCTCCTGTGGAACAGGCAATGGCGATACACTTTTCTCCCGACACAGCCGGAACAGCACTTCTCAGCTTGATGTCCCTTGCATTGGAGAAGTTGATCCTGGTAAAGGTACCGGATCCTTTTGCCTCATACTCTGAAACGCTCTTATGCTGCGGAACTGTCGCTCTGGAGGTTGTCGTTACAGTACCTACGCCGCCCACCAGGCTCGCTCTGGCGACCACAGCCAGTAGTCTCAGGAAGTGGTCCTTGAATTCTCCGTCCTTCAGGGCAGCCAGACCTGCAGGCTTTTGAATAAAGTCCACCGCACCGAGCTCAAGTGCTTCTATGGTTTCCTTCGTTCCCTCTCCCGTAGTAGAGGAGAACATAAGAATCCTGGCGCTTATTCTCCGCTTCTGAAGCTCCTTAAGGAGCTCCAGTCCGCTCATCCGCGGCATATTGACATCCAGCACGACTGCGTCATATGACTTCTTCTGCAGAAGTTCAAGCGCTTCAATACCGTCCTTCGCTCTGTCCTCCACATGATATCTGCTGTCACCGTCAATTATATCACCGGCAATCCTTCTCATGAGTGCAGAGTCATCTACAACCAGTATTTTCTTTTGATCACTATTACCCATATCTTTTTTCAGCGGCTATCGCTGGTCCTCCTTCTGATCTTACGCTCCTCTTCGAAAATATATCTTATGATATCCTCCCTGCCGTGGCTGTCCAGATTCAGGAATTTGATCCGGTTTTCAAATCTGTCCTTTACCCCCTCCTTGGGATTGGACGTGATTATGCGTCCGACTATCGAAAACTTCTGCGGCTTTCCATCCACCATCAGTGAAAACTTGAAAAGCATCTTTGTATCCTTCTCGTATTTATGCTTGGAAACAAATCTGGCGCCACCGCCGCTTATATCCACTATCACTCCGTCCTCTAAGGTCAGATCCGTATCCAGGAATTCAACCGAACGGGAAACATATGCTTCCTCTTCCTCTTCGCTCAGCTTCCTGCTTTTCATGTCGAGAATACAATTGAACCTGTAATACTCACGCCTCTGGAATTTCCTCAGGCCGCTGGTAAGCTCCATCACCAGGATGAAGAGATTGTTTGTCTTGAACCTGTCCTTTATCACCGAATAACACTGGAAGAGTCCGGAGGAGGTGTAAAAGCACAGGTCAAATTCTCCGCCCACGGGTAAAAGGATAAGCTTTCCCTTCTCTATGGGCATCTCTATCTCTATTTCTTCCTCGGAACGTATGTCATAAACCTTTGAAACGTAGACACGTCCCCTTGCGCCGGCTTTTCCCTCCAGATCAGCCGCGTTTTCCTCGGAAAACCTTGTGGATGTAAGCTCCAGCCTGTCGCCGGGCGAAACATAATCACTAAACATCTATGAATATTTCCTTCCTGCAAGTATATTCGCAAAAAATCCACTCATTCCCCTTCTGTAAACGGTCTCCGTATGGGGAATATCCATAAGTGTGTCTGCGATATCCGTAAATGCCTTTGCCGCCTTGGTCTGCGGGTTGCTTATGGAAACCGGGCTCTGCTGCATAACCGCCTTGACAAGCGCATTATCATAGGGCACGACCCCGAGAAACTCCATACGCATCTTCAGATACCTGTTTACCACAGCACTCAGCTTGGAATAGAGCTGCTTTCCTTCCTCTGTGGTCTCCACCTTGTTGGTAATAACCTTCACCTTCGTCTCATCTTTATTGTACTTTGAATGCAGATTCAGCGCCTTCAATAAAGAATAGGAGTCGGTAATGGAGGTTGGCTCGGGTGTGGTAACGAGGAGTATCTCCCTACTGGCCACGAGGAACTCCAGCACCGCTTCCGATATGCCTGCCGCCGTATCTATTATTATAACATCCGACATGGTATCTAGCTCGGACAGATTGCGGATAAGATAGTCCAGATGGTCACGGCTCAGGTTTCCCATTCCCGCGATCCCGGAGCCTCCGGAAATAAAGCCTATACCCATCGGACCCCAGGTAATGACATCCCTTATGGAAGCACCCTGATAGATGAGATCTGCCAGACTGTGCTTCGGGATCGCCCCGAACATAACCT
>CADCQV010000069.1 GCA_902803625.1 uncultured Lachnospiraceae bacterium | reverse complement strand
TATATGATAGAATGATTACAAACAGTGTATAACCGTTTCGTCAATATTACGATCATCGTTTTCTTTTTTCCGGACCTGCAGGTTGCATATCTGTCCGCTGCCCTGTCCTGCGAGATAATCTTTACCTTTATCAGACGGGAAGAAATAACCAAAGCACAGGTCCGTGAAGAGATCATGAGTGGCTCGGAGTCGTTTTCGGTGACCTGAACGCACTTAAATATACAAATGACAACTTCGGGCATGCCTCGGGAGACGCCTATATACGGCGCTTTGCCGACCTTTTGCGCCATATCTTTGAAGACTTCGGTCCAATATGCAGGATAAGCGGGGATGAATTTGTTGTACTGCTCTATGATATCTCCGAGCAGGATTTCAATGAATTGATGAAAAAAACGAACGCAGCGATCCTGAATAATGACCGTATTGCGTCCGTAGGATATGCTTATGGCGGCAGCAGCAAAGCATCAGAACTTATCAAACATGCCGAAAAGGAAATGTATACCGCTAAAAACCGCTTTTATTCCGAAACAGGTATGGCCCGGAGAGAGATCACAAATTAGACTTCTCCCATTGACTACAGGATCAGGAATTGATATAGCCCACCAGACCGTTTGAATTTATGATCTTCTGCATAAATTCGGGGAAGGGCTCGGCATTGAAGCTCTTACCCGTGGTGATGTCGGTGATGACTCCGGTATCGAAGTCCACCTCCACCTCGTCCCCGGCACTTATAAACTCAGCGGCGGCAGGGCATTCCAGAATGGGAAGCCCGATATTAATTGCATTTCTGAAGAATATCCGTGCAAAGGTATCTGCAATGACACAGCTTATGCCCGACTCCTTTATTACCATCGGTGCATGCTCGCGGGATGAGCCGCAGCCGAAATTCCGGCGGGCAACCATTATATCCCCTTTTTCAACATTATGGACAAAATCCTTATCTATGTCCTCCATGGCATGGGATGAAAGCTCCTTTTTGTCCTGTATGTTTAAATATCTTGCGGGAATGATCACATCCGTATCAACGTTGTCGCCGTATTTAAAAACTCTGCCCTTTGCTTTCATATCATACCTCCGGTGCTGTTATAAATCCTGCAACCGCCGATGCAGCCGCAACTGCAGGGCTTGCAAGATAGACCTCTGACTCCGTATCTCCCATTCTTCCCACAAAATTCCTGTTTGTGGTGGAGATACATCTTTCACCCTTTGCAAGGATCCCCATATAGCCTCCGAGGCAGGGTCCGCAGGTGGGCGTGGAAACTATTGCTCCGGCTTCGATAAAGTCCTTGATAAGTCCTTCCTCCAGAGCCGTTAAGTATATCTTCTGCGTGGCCGGGATAACGATACAGCGCACATTGTCCGCGATCCTCTTCCCTCTGATGACCTCTGCCGCAATCCTCAGATCACTTATCCGTCCGTTGGTGCAGGATCCGATGACCGCCTGGTCCACCTTGATCCTTTCCTTGATTTCATCAACCGTTTTTGTGTTTTCCGGAAGATGGGGGAAGGCTACCACCGGCTTTAGTTCCGAAAGATCTATGGTATATTCCTCGTCATAAACCGCATCACTGTCGGCTTCATAAACCTTGTAGGGTCTGTTTCCATGTGACTTCATATACTCTATAGCTATATCGTCAACCGGGAAGATCCCGTTCTTTCCTCCAGCTTCAATAGCCATATTTGCAATGGTGAAGCGGTCGTCAATGGAGAGATTTCCGACCCCGTCACCGGTGAATTCCATAGAGCGGTAAAGAGCCCCGTCGACTCCGATCATCCCGATGATATGAAGTATTACGTCCTTTCCGGAAACCCACTTCGAGGGCTTGCCGGTGAGATTAAACCTTATGGCGGAAGGAACCTTAAACCAGGTCTTTCCCGTAGCCATTCCCGCAGCCATGTCCGTGGAACCGACTCCCGTAGAAAAAGCTCCCAGCGCTCCGTAGGTACAGGTATGGGAGTCCGCCCCGATTATGCAGTCTCCCGCAACGGTGAGGCCGCTTTCCGGTAACAGAGCGTGCTCTATACCCATCTTTCCAACATCAAAGTAATTCGTGATCTCATGCTTTAACGCAAACTCGCGGCAGCACTTGCAGTTTTCCGCGGACTTTATATCCTTATTCGGGATAAAGTGATCCATAACAAGAGCGATCTTCTCCCTGTCAAATACCGTATCCTTCTTAATCCCCTTCATAACGTCTATGGCAACGGGAGTCGTAATATCATTTCCGAGAACGAGGTCAAGCTCTGCCTCAATAAGCTGTCCGGCCTTCACACTGTCAAGCCCCGCATGGGCTGCCAGGATCTTCTGTGTCATTGTCATTCCCATATTACATATCCTCCCTTATTTCCGGCTCTCCGTATACGCCGTCCATATATTCACGGACCATGGTCATAAGATCAGCCTCATCCTTTCTGTTAACCGACTTTGCATGTTTTAAATAAGCTCTTACGATCTTCTGGAGATAGGCCTGTCCGATGATGTCGGATCCTGTCAGAACCGAAAAGAGCTCTCTGTTGTTCATTTCAGTAAGCTTTTTCAACCTTTCCCTCCGCTTCCGAGATATGCTGACTTTACCTTCTCATCCTCCAGAAGCTCCTTTCCCGTTCCGGAAAGCGATATCCTTCCGTTTTCTATTACATAGGCTCTGTCAGCAACGTGAAGTGCCATATTTGCATTCTGCTCGATAAGGAGCACGGTAGCACCGGATGAATGTATCTCGTTTATTATATCAAATATTCCCTGTACAACTATGGGTGCAAGCCCCAGCGAAGGCTCATCCATCATAAGGAGCTTCGGCTTACCCATAAGAGCCCGTCCGACAGCCAGCATCTGCTGCTCTCCGCCGGATAAGGTTCCTCCCGCCTGCCAGGAACGCTCCTTAAGCCTGGGGAAATAATGAAATACCATTTCCAGATCCTCCGACAGATCGTCGTTTCTAAGATAAGCTCCCACCTTCAGGTTTTCAAGCACTGTAAGATTCGGGAATATTCGGCGTCCCTCGGGCACCATCATAAGTCCCTTTGACACGATCTCCGTAGAATCCTTTCCCGTTATATCCTCACCCATAAAGGTGACGCGGCCGCCATTAGCCTTGACAAGTCCCGAAATGGTGCGGAGAGTTGAGCTCTTTCCTGCACCGTTGGCACCGATAAGTGTGACTATCTCACCCTTATTTACCTCGAAGCTGATGCCCCGGACCGCCTGGATACCGCCGTAGCTTACCTTAAGATCCTCTATTTTCAGTACGCATTCCTGCATATTTTCAACCTTTCAGACCGATCCTGTTTCCTGTACCGCTCGCCTTTTTATCCTGAGCGAAGCAACAGAAAGGATCTTTCTCATTCATCCTCACCGACTCCGAGGTATGCCTCGATGACCTTCTGGTTTGACTGTACCTCATCCGGCTTTCCTCTTGCTATCTCGCTACCGAAGTCGATCACATAGATAAAATCCGATATATTCATGACAAGATCCATATGATGCTCGATAAGAAATACCGTAAGATCATATTTCTCCCTTATCTCCTGCACGAAATCCGCAAGCTCCAGTGTTTCCTGCGGGTTCATTCCCGCCGCGGGCTCATCTAAAAGCAGGAGCTTCGGATCCGTAGCGAGAGCCCTTGCTATCTCAAGCCGCCGCTGCAATCCGTAGGGAAGACTGGTGGCATTCTCGTCCTTGTAGGCATCGAGTCCCTGCTCTTTTAAGAGCTCCATGGTCTCCTCTCTCATTCGCTTTTCCTCTGAGCGGTTACCCCTGAATATCGCGGAAAACACATTCTGCTTTGCTCTCATATGCTTGGCCGTAAGGACATTTTCAAAAACCGTCATACTGTTCCAGAGCCTTATATTCTGGAAGGTCCGGGCTATACCGAGCTTTGTTATCTCATCCGGCGTAGGATTCAGAACACTTTCTCCCCTGTACTTATCTGCGTTTTCGCCCTTATAGCTCTTCCTGTCCTTGCCGGAGGGATAGCTCCTGACCATTGGAGAGCCCATAAACTCGATAAGTCCGTTGGTGGGCTTATAAACACCTGTGATACAGTTGAAGGCCGTGGTCTTTCCCGCACCGTTCGGACCGATAAGCGCGATGATATCATGCTCCGGAACATCGATGGATAGGTTATTCACGCTGACCACTCCACCGAACTGCATTGTAACGTTTTCAATATGTAAAGCGTTCTTTTTCGCTTTGTTATCCATAGATCAATTCCTGTTCTTTTTGCTTTAAGGTCTGTTATTTCCCCTGTGACCCTGATTTTCTTTTCTTTCCCGTGAAAATGGCATTCAAATCTATCTCCCTGTTCCCCATGATTCCCTGTGAGAAGAAAAGGACTATTATCATTATGACAACGGAGAATACCACCATCCTGAAGCCGTTCCTTAAAAGCGGAACCTTGAAGGATCCGATATACTGCTCGCTGTCTAGGAATCTGAGCCACCACTCTGAACAGGCCACGTACAGAAATGTCGCAAGCACAGAACCGGATACCGAACCGATCCCTCCTATAACGACTATAAGCAGGATCTCGTATGTCATAGTGGAGGTAAATGCCTTTGCCTGGGCATTTGCAACATACATTGCAAACATAGCCCCGCCTACACCCGCAAAGAAGCTGGATATCACAAAGGAAAGCATTTTATGTGTGAAAAGCCTGATCCCCATAGCCTCTGCCGCTATCTCATCGTCCCTTATGGACTTAAAGGCCCGTCCGTAGGATGAATTGATAAGGAGAACGATAATCGCAATACAGACCGTCGTGATAAGGAAGGGCACAAAGGTCGACAGCCGGAGCACCACCTGTCCTCCCGCTCCCGTGATATTAAAGCTTGTAAAGGTAGGAAAGCCCTTTATCATATTTGCACCGTTTGTCACCGGTCCCAGTGTCTGCCACTGGAAGATCGCCCGGAGGATCTCTGCAAAGCCGAGAGTAGCAATGGCAAGATAATCACTCTTCAGGCGAAGTACGGGGAAGCCTATGAGAAATGCAAAAAATCCTGCAACCACTCCCGCCAGAATAATGGCTATAAGGCAGGAAAGTATAAGTCCGACAGCATATCCGGCACCTGCCGAGCCGAAGATTCCCTGAAAAAAGTCCACAAGGGAAAACTGGAAGGCACAGCCTCCGAAAAGATAGTAAACCTGATCCTTCATAGCCGAGGGCACCGTAAGGATAGCATAGGTATAGGCTCCGAGAAGCATGAAGCCTGCCTGTCCCAGGGAGAAAAGACCGGTAAATCCGTTCAGGAGATTCATGGAAACAGCCACAAGGGAGTACACCGCAGCCTTCTTCAAAACGGTAAATAAGGGGCTCATGGGGTCAAAGATCATCGGAAGCCCCGGTATAAAGCTCCTTATATTCTCAAGAAATATGATAAACAAAAACAATATTACTATGCCGGTAAGTGCCGGCAGATTACTCTTTTTTCCACTCATAATACGCTCCTAAGATCAGACCTTATCCGTAGCCGCTTCGCCGAAAAGCCCCTGGGGCTTAAATACCAGTATCAGTATAAGAAGGGCAAAGGTAAAGGCATCGGAAAAGACCGAAACATCCCAGGATGAGGGAAGTCCCTTTATTATGGTCTCACAGATACCTATTATAAAGGCCCCGATAACGGCTCCGGGTATGGAGCCGATCCCGCCGAATACCGCAGCTACAAAGGCTTTCAGTCCCGGCATTGCCCCGGCCATTGGTGTGATCGCCGGGTAATTCGTGAAAAAGAGTACCGATCCCACGGCAGCCAGCGCCGAGCCTATGATAAAGGTAACCGAGATCACGCTGTTTATCCTTATTCCCATCAGGCGGCTCGTTTCAAAGTCCTTTGAAACCGCACGCATTGCCATTCCCACCTTTGTACGGTTTATGAGAAGTGAAAGAAGTACCACCAGGGTAAGAACCAGAATGGGTGTAAGTATCACCACCCACTTTGTCTGTGTGCCCGCCACATTCACCGTACCCGAAAGGAAGGGGATAGTGGGATAGGTCATTGGCTGTCCGCCGGTTACATAGGTCGCCGTATTCTGTAAGAGGTAGCTCACACCGATAGCAGAGATCATTACAGACATTCTGGGGGCGTCACGGAGAGGCTTGTAAGCCACACGCTCTATGGTAAAGCCCAGAAGCACCGTGAGAATGATTACCAGAGGCAGTGAAAGGGATATCGGCAGCACCGCCGTGAAATAGATCCCCATAAGACCGGCCACCATGAACACATCTCCATGTGCGAAGTTGATGAGACGTAAGATTCCGTATACAAGTGTATATCCTATTGCTATAAGGGCGTACTGCCCTCCGACAGAAATGCCGGAAAGCAGTACCGATATTACATATTCCATAACATAAATTCCCTGAAATTATTTACCTGAGCCTGTCTGTACCTTTTCGAATGCCCAGGTGCCTGTTGAAGTGTCAGCGGTCTTTATATAAGCCGTGTCACGTACGGCGTCGCCAACCTCGTCAAAGGCGATGGAACCGGAAACGCCGTCCCACTTAACAGAGGGGATAGCTCCCTTTATGGCAGCCTTGTCGCCGCTTCCCGCAGCCTTAATGGCCTCAAGTGCAACATAGTATGCGTCATAGCCCATGGCTGTAACAGCAGAAATCGTATCGTTTCCGCCGTTTGCGGTAAGAGCGTCTGAATTGTTGTTGATATAGTCCTTTATGCCCTTATCGAAGGTCTCGGAACCGCCCTCCTGATAGAAGGTCGATACGAAGAGCTGAAGATTGGTATCCTTTGTGGCTTCCAGAACCATATTGTCGTCAAGTGTATCGGAACCAAGGAAAGGTATACCTATGTCAAGGGATGCGGCCTGCTCCATTATCTGCTTCGCATATGCGATGGATACGGGAGTGAATATTACGTCAGCACCCTCGCTCTTGGCCTTATTAAGATATGAAGTAAAGTCTGAATTGTTTGTAGGGAAGGAATCGGAAATAACCTCTCCGCCCGCAGCCTCAAATACCTGGGTAAAGAAGGCTACAAGACCCTGGTCATACTCGTTTCCGTTCTCTCCGAGGCAGTATGCCTTCTTTGCGGAAAACTTCTCAATGGCAAAATTGGCAAGCACGTCAGCCTGGAAGTTGTCAAGGAAGCAGATCCTGAAATAGTAGTCATTTCCCGCGGTAACATTGGGGTTTGTACAGGTGACGCCTATGGCTGCAAGGCCGGCCTCCTCAAACTTGGGTCCACCTGCCATAGAAACACCTGAACCGTATGAACCGAGAACAAGGGCAACATCCTTTCCGACAAGCTCGGATGCGGCTGAAGGAGCCTTATCCGCGGAAGAACCGTTGTCTGCATAAACCAGCTCCACATTATAGGTCTTTCCGCCGGCTTCAACGGTGGGAGTCTCGGAATTCGCATACTGCATACCGAGTATCTCCTTCTTTCCTCCCGAAGCAGAATCACCTGTGGACGGCTCAAATACTCCGATACGGATCACATCTCCCCCGGATGCAGCGCCGCCACCGCCTGCTGCAGGAGCACTTCCTGCTGAGGAGCAGGCAGCAAGACTTAATGTCATAATGCCCGTAAGCATAACAGCAATAATTCTTTTCATAACTAATTCCTCCTTGATAATAAAAGACGCCAGTGCACTCTGCACCGACGCCCTTGTCTTACATGCCATACATTATGCACGAAACGACTTCATTTTAAGTTAAGCGTCTCTATATGTCAATAAAAACTTTAATACTCTACCATGCTAAACAGACGGAAAAGCGACAAACAACGCCATTCTGAGCAAAGCGAAGAACAACGTCATTCTGAGCGAAGCGAAGAATCTTTTATTTCACCGCATAATCCAGCCTCACCGTGATGGTAGCGGTCTTATACCTTGAGCTGGTATCAAAGGCTCCGTCATAGGTATAGGATGAGGTACCGGAATTTCTGGGCGTTATCTGTATGACCCCGAGCTCCGAATTCTTCAGCCTTCCGACCCCTGCTCCGGTGCCTGCCGCCATTATATCTATCCTTTCCCTGGCATTCTCGGTAGCGCGTCCGATGAGCTCCATCTTTACGTCATCCAGATCGGTCTTATAGTACTCCGGTGACCAGGACTCGAATTCCACCCCGGACTCCAGAAGAGTCGAGATGTTTCTTGATATCTCCTCCACCGCATCGATCTTTTCCGAGGTAACGGTAATGGACTGGGTGAGCTTATAGCCGGTGTAATATGATCCTATGAAATTGCCCTCATCATTATACCTGTCCTCCGTGGTTCTGGTGACATCCACCGAGCTGAATACTATCTCACTATCCGTGAGCCCCTGCTTCCGGAGATAGTCCTTTACGATATCCGCATCATTCTTTATCTTTTCATAGGCGATCCTTGACGTATTGGCTTCCTGGGAGAAATTTCCCCTCCAGACTATTAAGTCCGACTCGAAATCCACACTGGCGGAGCCCGTGGCCTTTATGTCATTGTCCCCGCTTGTCTTGTAGTAAACAAAGCCGTATGCCAGTATTCCGCTGCTTATGATAACTGCAAGGGCGATAAAAATCGCCGCAAGGGGCGATGACGACCCTCCTTTTCCGTTATCCTGATTAACGGTGCCTGTCTTATTGTTCTCTTCCATAGCTGCTTCCTCCCTTAATTAAGTATTATACGTCCCGTATGACACTACATTGTGATAAGCTCATAATCCCTGCTGCCGAGGCCTATTTTCTCTCCATGCTCCAGAGTCTCCTTCCAGCGGATATTGGGGTTGCTGTCAAGGAAATGATCATGGTGATGGTGCCAGTCCGGACGTGCCAGATTATCCCCGAGCTGGCTGTTCCTTACGGGAGCCGCCTTCTGGCAGAGATCTGCCGCCGCCTGGTCTATGGCTACGGGATCAAAGCTTGCGAGCATTCCGATATTCGGAAGGATCGGAGCGTCATTTTCACCATGGCAGTCACAGTTCGGAGATACGTCCATAATAAGACTTATATGGAAGGAGGGCTTATTATTCAGTATCGCCGCAGTGTACTCTGCCATCATCGAGCAGAGGGATTCCAGCGCCGTATCCTCCACTGCCCTTATGGCGTCAAAGGCACAGGCTCCGATACAGCGTCCGCAGCCCTTGCAGAGCTCCTGGTCGATAACCGCCTTTCCGCTTTCATAGCTGAT